>JBAXUD010000099.1:0-9137 GCA_037129875.1 Mycobacteriaceae bacterium | reverse complement strand
ATCCACCACATCACCCGGATGGAGGAGTGGCCGATCATGTCGGTGGACACGGTGTCGTTCTGGCTCAAGCCGTCCGGCTTCTTCGACCGGAACCCGTCGATCGACGCGCCGCCCACGCCGAAAGGCGGCGGCGGGGGAGCCTGCCACAGCGGATAACCGGGGGCGCCGCGGATGGGCATTCAATCCACGATGACAGGCGTGTCTTTGCGCAGGGTCTCGCCCCGGAAGAACGCCGGCTGCACCGAACGCCACACCATCATCAGCACCAGGCCGAGGACGATGAGCCCCAGGCCCAGTACGAGTACTAGGCCGACTCCGAAAACACTTGCCCCACTGCCGTATTCGGGCGAAGCGGCGTCGTGCAGTGTCACGACCAGCACGGTGAAGAGCCCGATCCCGCCGAGCAGTGGGAAGAGCAGCTTGAACACGAAGCTGGACACGCTGGAGAAGAGCTCGCGGCGGAAAAACCAGATGCAGGCGAACGCCGTCAGGCCGTAATAGAAACAGATCATGATCCCCAGCGAGTAGATGGTGTCCGTCAGTGCGTTCTCGGACAGGATCGTCATCGCCGTGTAGAAAACACCTGCGAAGACACCGGCGGCGACCGTGGCGTACGACGGTGTCAGATACCGGGGGTGAATCGCACCGAAACGCGCTGGGAGGGCCTTGTAGGTGGCCATGCCGAGCATGGTCCGCGACGACGGCAGGAAGGTGGTGATCAGGCTGGCGACGCTGGAGGCCAGCACCGCCAGGAACAGCAGGAGGTGCCAGGGATTTCCCAGCACCGGTTCGGCCAGTGCGCCGAACACGTTGTGGGCGATCTTCTCGTTGCCCAGGCCGATCCCCTCGGTGCCGACTCCGGCGAACATGACCGCCGAGATCGACACGATGAGGTAGGTCAGCAGGATGGACAGCACGGTCAGCAGCGCGGCCCGTCCCGGCGTCTTCGCCGAACCCTTGGACTCCTCGTTGACGGTCAGACAGGTGTCCCAGCCCCAGAACGCGAAGATCGAACCGGACAGGCCGGCGATGAACGCCGAGAGCGTCAGCCCGGCCGGACTGAACCACAGTCCGGCCAGGTGCTCCGTCGGCATTGGCAGGTCGGGCGTGTCGGACATCGCTGTCCGCCAATTGAATCCGCTGCCGGAGGTCGCTTTTATCACCGCCACGACCGAGAAGACCAGCAGCATCGTCAGCTGGAATCCGACGAGGCCGAATTGCACCTTCTCGGTGGTGGTGATGCCCCGGTAGGCGATCCAGGTGGCGACGGCGAGGAACGCCAGGCAGGTCGCCACGTTGATGGCGTGGTTCTCCCACAGGCTGCCCAGGTGTGGATTGTGGAGGATCTCGCCGAGGAGTTGATAGAAGAACTCCACGGCGACGCCGGCCAGGTTGGACAGCACGATGGCGGTCGCCAGGATGGCCGCCCATCCACCCAGCCAGCCGACGTATGGTCCGAAGGCCTTGCTGGTCCAGGTGAACGACGTCCCGCAGTCCGGGACGACCTTGTTGAGTTCCCGGTAGGCGTATGCGGCGAAGAACATCGGCAGGAATCCGGCAATGATCACCACCGCGGTCTTGTAGCCGGCTTGGGTGACCAGGATGCCGATCGTCGCCGAGAGCGTGTAGGCGGGTGCGACGCACGAGATGCCGAGGACGACACTGCCGAACACGCCAAGGGAGTTGCGGGACAAGCCTTTTTCCCGCAGATCCGCTTCCGGGGCGTGATGGAGTTGGTGTGCTTCTTCCATATCCCCCACCCGGTCGCCACGAATTGCCAGTGCGGAAACACCGTACCGCTGACACCGCGGCGTATTCCGGTGTTTGCTTTCACCTGGTGGGGTGCGACCGGAGAAAGGGCCCGTCATGACCGAGGCAGTCGAGATGGCCGAGACCGGCGTGGTGGTCGGGGCCGACGGGTCGGAGAACGGCACCGCGGCATTGCGATGGGCGGCCGACACCGCGATGGCCTACGAGCTGCCGCTGACGGTGCTGCACGCCCGTCCCGACGCGCTGGGCCAGCCGATGCTGGTCGCCGAGCCCGCCGGTGTGCTCGCCGATGCGGTGGCGGTGGCCCGCGATGCGCAGCCCGAACTGCAGATCCGGGCGCTGCAGATGCCCGACGCTCCGGTGCAGTCGCTGTTGGCTGCCGGGGAGAACGCCGACGTGGTGGTGCTCGGGTCGCGCGGCGTCGAGGGTTTCCGGGGCCTGTTGCTTGGCTCGACCACCATGCACGTCGCCCCGTACGCGCAGTGCCCCGTGGTGGTGGTGCACTCCGGTCTGGAGGGCGGCCTGCTCTTCCAGGACACCGAGGGGTATCCGGGAAACCCCGGGCAGGTGGTGCTGGGCTATGACGGCTCGCCGGCGTCGAATCGCGCCGCCGCGTTCGCATTCCGGCATGCCGCGGCCATCGGGACCGGGGTGGTGGCAGTCAGCGTCGAACCGGGTCGCGGCGAACCGGAGACCGAGGAGATCGACCCGGAGAACGCCACTCCCGGGTCGGACACCAGCGCTTTCCACTCCCCAGTGATCGTCACTGCGGCTGCATTCCCCGACGTCCCAGTGTCATTCGTCGCCGGGACTGGCAGGCCCGCCGAGGTGCTGCTCGCCGAGGCGGTCGGCGCGGAACTACTGGTGGTGGGCAGCCGCGGTTCCGGCGGGTTCTCCGGTCTGGTCATGGGCTCGGTGAGCCAGAAGGTTCTCGCTCACGCGAGCTGCCCGGTGGCAGTGCTGCACTCCGGCATCTCGGCTGAGACTGCCGCCGGAATGGCCTGAACCCCAACCGTTTTCACGACGGGATCGTGACCGGCTAGTCGAGGAGAACCGACTTGACCGTCACCTCGGTGGCGGGCTTTCCGTCGTCGCCACCACCGGCGACCCCACCCTCGGCGATCTTGTCCAGCGTGGCCAGGCCGGTGGCGTCGATGGAGCCGAACACCGTGTAGTTCGGGGGCAGCTGGGAGTCCTTGTACACCAGAAAGAATTGGCTGCCGTTGGTGTCCGGGCCGGCGTTGGCCATCGCCAGGGTGCCGCGCGGGTACAGCACCGGCTTCTGCAGGGCCGGATCGCCCTTGGGGTACTGGTTCGTCGGGTACTCGTTGGCGAACTTGTATCCCGGGCCGCCGCTGCCGGTGCCCGCCGGATCGCCGCACTGCAGGACGCCGAGCCCGGGTGCGGTGGTCTCCCGGTGGCAGATGGTGCCGTCGAAGAAGCCCTTCTGCGCCAGGCTCGCGAAGCTGTTCACCGTGCACGGCGCTTCGGCGTTGTTCAGCCACAGTCCGATATTGCCCTGGTTGGTGGACATGCTCACGCTGATCTTGGCCGGATCGGTGGGCACCTTCCCGGGCTTCGGCGCCTCGGCCGGCCTCGCCGCTTTCTCCGCAGCCGGGTACTGGCAGTTGGCGCCCAGGTCGGCCGGGGCTTTGAACGCCGGTAGCTGATCGGGCCCGCCGCGCACCAGGTCGGTGGGCCCGGACTTCGGGGCGGCGGTCGCGGGAGCGTCGTCGTGCTTGTTGGGCTTGAAGACGAAGAACGCGATGGCGCCGACGGCGACGGCGATGGCCGCCACCGCACCCACCACGGTGAGCAGGCGCTGGCGCTTCTCCCGCTGGGCGCGGCGTTCGAGTTGTTGCTCAAGCTGCCGCTGGGCGGCTTCGCGTCGTTCGGCGTTCGTGGGCACCGCAGTCGTCCTCCGTCAGTCCGGTCACATGCGCAGACGAGTGTGCCAGTCAAAACTGTGAACTCCCGCGAGGGGCCTGCCCGAACCGCCGGAAACCGACGGGGTCTGCGGCCTGTCGCAGCCGGATGGGAGACTGGTCAGCGTGTTGCTCACCGGGTTCCCGGCCGGCATGTTGGCCTGTAACTGCTACGTGCTGGCCCCGCGCGCGGGTGCCGACGCGGTCGTCGTCGACCCCGGTCAGCGGGCGTTCGGGCCGTTGCGCAGGATCCTGGATGAGAACCGGCTGACGCCGGCCGCGGTCCTGTTGACCCACGGCCACATCGACCACATGTGGTCCGCCCAGAAGGTGGCCGACACGTTCGGCTGCCCGGTGTTCATCCACCCGGAGGATCGCTTCATGCTGACCGACCCGATCCGGGGCTTCGGACCGCGGATCGGGCAGGTCGCGCTGGGGGCGTTGTTCCGCGCGCCCAAGCAGGTGGTGGACCTCGACGGCGAGGGTGAGATTCTGGACCTGGGCGGGATCGGGGTCACCGTAGACCACACCCCGGGGCACACCCGGGGGTCGGTGGTGTTCCGGGTGTCTCACCGCGACGAAGCCCTTGCCTTCACCGGCGATACGTTGTTCAAGCAGTCCGTGGGCCGCACCGACCTGCCCGGCGGCAGCGGCCGGGACCTGCTGAACTCCATCGTCACCAAGCTGCTCGTGCTCGACGACGACACCCGGGTGCTGCCCGGCCACGGCGAGAGTTCGACCATCGGATTCGAGCGGCATGCCAACCCATTCCTGGAGGGCCTGACGCTATGAGCCGACCGACTGCCGGGGCGGACCGGTGAGCGAGTTCCAAGCGCCCAAGGGTGTGCCGGACTACCTGCCGCCGGAGTCCGCCGAGTTCGTCGCGGTGCGCGACGGACTGCTGGCCGCCGCGCGCCTGGCCGGATACGGAGACGTCGAACTGCCCATCTTCGAGGACACCGCGTTGTTCGCCCGTGGTGTCGGGGAGTCCACCGACGTCGTCTCCAAGGAGATGTACACCTTCGCCGACCGGGGCGAGCGGTCGGTCACCCTGCGCCCGGAGGGCACCGCCGGGGTGATGCGGGCGGTGATCGAGCACGGCCTGGACCGCGGGGCCCTGCCGGTCAAGCTCTGCTACGCCGGGCCGTTCTTCCGCTACGAGCGTCCCCAGGCCGGCCGCTACCGCCAGCTTCAGCAGGTGGGAGTTGAGGCCATCGGCGTCGACGACCCCGCCCTCGACGCCGAGGTGATCGCCATCGCCGACGCCGGATTCCGGTCGTTGGGCCTCGACGCCTTCCGCCTGGAGATCACCTCGTTAGGCGACGACACCTGCCGCCCGCAGTACCGGCAATTGCTGCAGGACTTCCTGTTCGGGCTTGATCTCGACCAGGCCACCCGTGCCCGCGCTGAGCTCAACCCGCTTCGGGTGCTCGACGACAAGCGGCCGCACATCCGGGAACTGACCGCGGATGCCCCGGTGATGCTCGACCACCTTTCCGGTGAGGCCAAAGGGCACTTCGACATGGTGCTGGCCCACCTCGACGCGTTGGCGGTGCCCTATGTCGTGAACCAGCGACTGGTGCGCGGTCTGGACTACTACACCAAGACCACCTTCGAGTTCGTCCACGACGGCCTCGGCGCGCAATCGGGGATCGGCGGCGGTGGCCGCTACGACGGCCTGATGGCCCAATTGGGTGGCCAGGACCTCTCCGGGATCGGGTTCGGACTGGGGGTGGATCGGACCATGCTCGCATTGCGGGCCGAAGGCAGGGCGGTGGGCGAAGCCGCGCGCTGCGAGGTGTTCGGCGTCCCACTGGGCGAGCGGGCCAAGATCGAATTGGCGCGGCTGGCCGCGACGTTGCGCGCCGCCGGAGTGCGGGCGGACCTCGCCTACGGTGACCGCGGCATCAAGGGTGCGATGCGGGCCGCCGACCGGTCCGGGGCGCGCATCGCTCTGGTTGCCGGTGACCGCGACATCGATGCCGGCACTGTCGGCGTCAAGGATCTGAGCACCGGGGATCAGGTTGATGTTCCCGTCAATTCCGTTGTGATGGAAGTCCTTTCGCGACTCGGATGACGCGGCGGCGGTGACGCCATGCCCGGCGCCGGCCGATAACCCTCACCGAATTCTTAAGGTCGATCGGGAACCGCCCGGCCGAACGCGACCGTTGACCGGGTATGAAGCGGCAGATAGAGGCCTATCTGCGTGCCCGGGGCGCGCAGTACTTCCGTGGCCATCACGACGACGAATACTTCTTCTTCGTCGACCTTTCGGCCGGCGCATACCGCGGCCGGCTCAACGTCCACATCGAAGTGTGCGGCACCGCCCCGGACGCGGTGCTGGTGACCATCAGTCCGGACCGGTACTACCCGGCCGAGAAGGCGCAGTGGTTGGGCATGCTCGCCGACCGTTGCAACGCCGAGGGTTCCGCGGTCCAGGTCGTGGTCCACGGTTCCTGTGATCCCCGCCTGGTCGGGGTGCAGGTCCGCAGCCTCGACCGGCCCGCCGATGTGGCGGCACTGGCCGGCTTCGTCGAGGCCGCGGTCGCCGCCGGCATCGATCTGTTCGGGCGCATCGCCATTGCGGAGATACCGTCGTCCAGTGCCGTCCTGCGGGACGCCGGCTGACGGGTAACACCCCGCCGCCGCGCACCGATAGGGCCGATATGCGATATCTGACCCTCGCCGCGGCGGTACTGGTCGCCGGGATCGCGGCGGCCGCGACCGCCGGCGCCGACCCGACCGAGACCCCCGCAACGCCGACGGCCTCAGCCACCGCAATGCCGTCGCCGTCCGCCACGGCGACAGCGTCGGAGTCCGCCTCGGCGACCCCGACGACATCTGGGAACCCGACCAGCAGCGCCGCGTCATCCAGCACGGAAACCACCACCTCGGCATCAGCGGTACCCGCCGGGGCACACCAGATCACCTACACCGTGACCACGACCAGCGACCTGACCGCCAACATCTACTACGTGTCCGCCGATCCGCCGGATCAGGCCGCGGCCAACAAGCCGCAGTACATGCCGTTGGCGCGCACCCAGGTCGGGCCGGGGGCGCCGTGGACCGTCCAGGCAACTCTCGACGATCCGACCAAGTGGGCCTTCGTCAGCGCCAGTGGTGGCCTGCGGGTCAACCCCGAGTTCCGTTGCGAGATCGCCGTCGACGGCAAGGTCGTCGTGTCGCAACAAGGCGGCAGCGGCGTGCAGTGCGCCCTTCGCCCCTGGTAATTCGCCGGGGCGTTCAGCCGCCGTTCAGCCCAGGTCGCGTGCGCTGAAGGTGTCGCACTTGTTGGGGTCACCGGTCTGATACCCGACGGTGAACCACTTCTGGCGCTGCGCCGACGAACCGTGCGTCCAGCTCTCCGGATTGACCCGGCCGGTGGACTGCTTCTGGATCCGGTCGTCGCCGACTGAGGCCGCCGCCGACAGCGCGTCGGCAATGTCCTTGTCGCTCAAGGGTTCCAGGTAGGTCACATCGGTGCCGGCCTGCTTGGTGATCGCCGCGTAGTGCGCCCACACCCCGGCGTAGCAGTCGGCTTGCAGTTCCGAGCGCACGCCGCCGCCGGTGGCGCCCTGGGCGCCTTTTTGCGCGCGGCTGAGGTCGCCGGTCAGGTTCTGAATGTGGTGGCCGAACTCGTGGGCGACCACGTATTCCTGGGCCAATGGGCCGCCGCTGGAGCCGAACTCGTTCTTGAGTACGTCAAAGAATCCGACGTCGAAGTAGGCGGTCTGATCCGCCGGGCAGTAGAACGGCCCGACGTCGCTGGTGGCCGGGCCGCACCCCGTCTGCACCTGGCCGGAGAAAAGCTGGGTCTTGGGCCGGCGGTAACCCTTGAGCAGTTGCGACCAGATGCCGTCCAGGGAGTTGCCGGTGGCGACCACCCGGCACTCGGCGTACTTGTTGGCATCCGCGCCGGTCTTGCACTGGGCCAGGTCGAAGCCCGGCTGGGACTGGCTCGGCCCCGACGTCTGCTGCATGACCGGCCCCGGATCGACGCCGAGGAACAGCGCGATCAGCATGATTACCAGGCCGCCGATGCCGCCGCCGATCGCAATCCCGCGCCCCCCGCCACCGCCGCTGCTGCGGGTGGTGCTGGTGTCGATCCGCATGCCTTCGTTGAAGGTCATGAGCGCTCCTCGGTGGCTCCGGCCCGAGTGGCCGGGCGCCTGCGGGGACCAGTTTGCCACAGCGTCAACCTCCGGTGGTGTGGTCGGCGAGGGGGCTCCCGGCGTCTTTGTAAGGCGTCGGCGGCGCGGACGGGCGCACCTCATAGACTGAGCGCTCGTTCCTCTTCACCTATTGCAGGGAGATCTTGGTGCTGCGCAGTCACGCCGCGGGGTCATTGCGAGCCACCGACGCCGGGCAGAAGGTCACCCTGGCCGGCTGGGTGTCCCGACGCCGTGACCATGGCGGGGTGATCTTCATCGATCTGCGGGACGCGGGAAGTGGCCCCGGCGGGCAGGAGCGAAGCGACGCGGGAAGTGGCCCCGGCGGGCAGCATGGCCCCGGTACCGCCCAGGTGGTGTTCCGCGACGCTGACGTGCTGGCCCAGGCCCACCGGCTGCGCGCGGAATTCTGCGTCGCCGTCGAAGGTGTGGTGGAGATCCGGCCGGAGGGCAACGCCAACCCGGAGATCGCCACCGGCGACATCGAGGTCAACGCGACGTCGCTGACGGTGCTGGGGGAGAGCGCGCCGCTGCCGTTCCAGCTTGACGAGCCCGCCGGGGAGGAGGCCCGCCTGCGGCACCGCTACCTGGACATGCGCCGCGAAGGCGGCACCGGCGATGCGCTTCGACTGCGGTCACGAGTCAACGCCGCCGCCCGGTCGGTGCTGGCGGGGCACGACTTCGTCGAAATCGAGACGCCCACTCTGACCCGGTCGACCCCGGAGGGAGCCCGGGATTTCCTGGTGCCCGCCCGGCTGCGGCCCGGATCGTTCTACGCGCTGCCGCAGAGCCCGCAGCTGTTCAAGCAGCTGCTGATGGTCGGCGGTATGGAGCGGTACTACCAGATCGCCCGCTGCTACCGCGATGAGGATTTCCGCGCCGACCGCCAGCCCGAGTTCACCCAGCTGGACATGGAAATGAGCTTCGTGGACTCCGACGACGTCATCGCCGTCGCCGAAGAGATCCTGGCCGCCTTGTGGTCGCTGATCGGGTACGACGTACCGCGTCCCATTGCGCGGATGACCTATGCCGACGCGATGCGCCGATTCGGCTCGGACAAACCCGATCTGCGGTTCGGTCTGGAACTGGTGGAGTGCACCGACTACTTCGCCGGTACCCCGTTCCGGGTGTTCCAGGCGCCCTATGTCGGGGCGGTGGTGATGCCCGGCGGAGCGTCGCAGCCCCGGCGGACGCTGGACGGCTGGCAGGAGTGGGCCAAACAGCGCGGCCACAAGGGCCTGGCCTATGTGCTCATCGGCGAGGACGGCACGCT
>JBAXUD010000098.1:0-9170 GCA_037129875.1 Mycobacteriaceae bacterium | reverse complement strand
TCGGCGAGGCCGACAGCATGTCGGAGGTGAAGTAGTCGCCGAGCATCGGCAGACACGTGAGCAGCACCGCCGCCACGATCGTCGGCAGGCACATCGGCAGGGTGACCCGCCAGAACGACGCGACCCGGTTGGCGCCGAGATCGCGGGCTGCCTCCAGGGTGGACTGCGGCAGGCGGTCGAGTCCGGCATACAACGGCAGGATCATGTACGCGACGTAGCCGTAGGCCAGTCCCAGCACCACCACCGCCGGTTGGCCGGTGAGCCAGTGCACCCGCACGTCGAACAGCCCGCCCAGGCTCAACAACCTGTTGACCAGGCCGTCGTCCTGTAACAGGTTCACCCAGGCCAGCATTCGCATCATGTAGCTGATCCAGAAAGGTGCGATCAACAGAGCCAGCAGCAGACCCTTGCGCCTGCCCGACAGTCGGGCGACGTAGTAGGCGACCGGGAACGCGATCAACAGGCACAGCAGGCCGGCCAGCAGCACGTAGACCGCGGTACGAAGCAGTGCGGGCCCGAAGATTCCCTGGGCTCCGACGATGCGGCCCAGCACGTAGTTGAACTGAGATGGGTTCCACTGCAATGGGTTCCACACCGGAACCGCGGTGCGGAAGATCGGATCGGTCCGGCCGAAGACGATGGCCAACACGACGTACAGTGGCGCCAGGAAGAACAGCAGCAGCCAGGCGATCCCCGGTAGGGCCAGAGCGGGCCCCAGCAGACTGGCTCGCGCCCGCTTCGACTGCGGCGCGGGCTGCGGTGCAACCTCGGTCAGGGTCACCGCGGTCAGGATCCCCCAGCCTTGAAGGCGCGCCAGACGTTGTGCCAGGCGGCGTCGTTGGCGGGGTCGAGTTCAAGGAGGCGGTAACCGGTGTCGAAGTACTCCGGCCGTACCACCGCGTTCTTGAGGTTGGCCGGGACGAAGCCGTCGGCCACCAGTGAGTCCGGGCTCATCGACACCTGGGGTGGCTGGTAACCGATCTGGGTGAAGTTCTGTTTGGCGGCTTCGGTTTCCAGCATGTGGTTGACGAACAGATGGGCCAGGACGGGGTTCTTGCCGCCACGCAAAAGCACCATGAGGTCGTTGTCCACCAAGCCTTTTCCGTCGGCGGGGAACCAGTAGCGCAGGATGTCCGGCTTGACCCCCTCGGGCAGGTAGTTGCGGGCGTTGATGATGTCGCCCGACCACATCTGGGACAGTCCGATCTGGCCGGTGGGCACATCGGTGTACATCGTGATCGTCACCTTCGGCGAGGTAGCGTTCACCAGCGCGGTCAGCTGCTCGCCGACCATTTTCAGGTCCGCCTCCGAGGAGGTGTTCACGTCGGTGATGCCCTGCTTGAGCAGCACCATCGACATCGCTGTGTGCCAGTCGTCGATGACAGCCGTCTTGTTCTTGTACTGCGGATCCCACAGCGACTCATAGGGATTCTTCAGCGCGCCGATGTCGGCGGTCACCTGCGTGGTGTTCCATCCGATGCCGGTGGTGTAGACGGTGTAGGGCGTGGTGTAACGCCACTGCTGGTCGTACCAGGGGTTGGTGAACACCGGCCAGACGTTCTTGATATTGGGGATGTAGCTGTGGTTCAGCGGCCGCAACAGCGAACCGTTCACCAGCTTCCCGATCTGGTCGTAGCTCGGGAAGAAGATGTCGTAATCGACGCTACCGGCGCGGATCTTGGTGATGGCCTCATCGGTGTCGTTGAACGTCGAGACCTGGACGGTGGTCTTGTACTTGTCCTGGAAGGACTTGATGGCATCCGGCGAGATGTAGTCGGCGTAGCTGTACAGCTGCAGCGTCGCGGCCTTCTCCGGTGCCAGGCCGTCGGCGATCGGCTCGTTGTCTTTCGCGATGTCCCAGGTGACCGGGCTGTTTGGTGCCGCGATGGTCATACTCGGTGCCGACGAGGTTTGGTCGCCTTTGGCGCACGCGTCGAGAAACGCTGCCAGTGCCGGCGTACCGACCGTCAGCAGCGCGGCGCGCTGCAGGAACTGCCGCCGGCTCGGGCCGGGTCGATGGGGGAAGGGCATGGGGACCTCCGTGGTCGCGAGGGTGATCTGTCAGGACTCTTGCATATTTCGGTCGTCAGTGCCCGAGGTTGGCGCTCATGTCAAGCGTCCATCTGGTCGCCGCCTGACTCCGGCCTAGACTGAACGCTCAGTCAGGCATAGACTGAACGCTCAGTCAGGAATTGCCCCGGCCACCTCCATGGGCGCACGGGGCAATCAGTTGGAGGTCCCACGTGGCAACGCCGGTTATCGTCAGCCCGGTCCAGGACTCGGTCGACGCCCTCATCGCCGGCGAGGAGCAGGTATTCCTGCGCCGCCAGCCGCGCAGTACCGAGCTGATCGCGGCCGCCCGCGAACACCTGGCCGGCAGCGCGACGTCTAACTGGCAGATCGCCCAGCCGCAGGCGGTGTGGATGAGTCATGGGGCCGGGTCCAAGATTTACGACGTCGATGGCACCGAGTACGTCGACATGCACGGCGGTTACGGCGCTTCCATCGCCGGCCATGCGCACCCGGCGATCGTAGCCGCAGTCAGTGAACGGGTCAGGCGCGGAACGCATTTCGCACAACCCACCGAGGACGCCATCTGGAACGCCGGCGAACTTGCCCGCCGCTTCGGCCTGCCGTTGTGGCGGTTCGCCAACTCCGGCACCGAAGCCACCATGGATGCCGTCCATCTGGCCCGGTCGGTGACCGGACGTGACCTGATCATCAAGGTCGAGGGGTGCTACCACGGCCACCACGACTCGGTGCAGGTGTCGGTTCTCCCAGAGGCGGACGAGGTCGGCCCGCGCGATCACCCGACCGGTGTTCCCGGCAACAGCGGCATCCCCGCCGCGATCAGGGATCTGGTCGTGATCGTGCCGTTCAACGACCCGGAGGCGGTGGCACGCGCACTGGCCGAGCACCCCGATCGGATCGCCGGGATGATCGTCGAACCGGTCATGATGAACGCCGGCATCATCCCGCCCGCCGACGGCTACCTGGCCGCGATCCGCGACCTGCTGCACTCCGCCGGCGCGCTGCTCATCTTCGACGAGGTGAAGACCGGGTTCACCACCGGCCCCGGCGGAGTCACCGCATTGTCGGGCGTGACACCGGATATGGTCTGCCTGGCCAAGGCGCTGGGGGGTGGGATCTCGGTCGCCGCGATCGGCGGCACCACGGCTGTCATGTCGGCCATCGCCGACGGGCGCTACGAACAGGTCGGCACCTTCAACGGCAACCCGTTGGCGATGGCCGCCACCCGGGCCAACCTCTCCGAGGTGCTCACCCCGGCCGGCTACGCGCATCTCGATCGGCTGGCAGCCCGGCTGCGGACCAATCTGGAAGCGACCATCGCCGAGTACGGCTACGGCTGGCACGTCGTCGCCGTCGGAGCCAAGGGCTGTGTGACCTTCCGTTCGGAACCCGTCCGGGAGTTCCGCGATTTCCTGCAGATCGAAACCGGGATCGGGCACCTGCACTGGCTCATGCAGCACAACGGCGGGGTTTTTCTGCCGCCATGGGGCAAGATCGAGCAATGGTTGCTGTCCGTCCAGCACGACGACGCCGATGTGGACCGCTTCGCCGCGAATTTCGCGCGGCTGGCCAAAGCGGTGGCCGGCTGACCGCTCTCCGGCTGCCCGGATGAGCGGCGGCGCGATCCGGCTGGACAAGCTGGCCAAGGCATTCGACGGGGTTCCGGCCGTCACCGGTATCGACCTCGACATTCCGGCCGGCCAGTTCTATTCGCTGCTGGGCGCGTCGGGATGCGGCAAGACCACCACCCTTCGCATGATCGCCGGCTTCGAGAAGCCGGACTCGGGGCGAATCGAACTCGACGGCCGCGACGTCGCAGCCGACCCACCGCACAAGCGGCCCGTCAACACGGTGTTCCAGTCCTACGCCCTTTTCCCTTTCATGACCGTCTGGGACAACGTCGCGTTCGGGCTGCGCTATCAGAACGTCCCGAAGGCGGCAACGAAGGAGCGGGTCGGTTCCGCCCTCGATCTGGTCCAGATGAGCGAGTTCGCCAAACGCAAGCCCGGGCAGCTTTCCGGCGGCCAGCAGCAGCGCGTCGCACTGGCGCGGGCCTTGGTGCTGCGGCCGCGGGTGCTGCTGCTCGACGAGCCCCTCGGCGCGCTGGACGCCAAGCTGCGCAAGCAATTGCAGCTCGAGCTGCGAGCGGTTCAGCGCGAGGTCGGGATCACCTTCGTCTATGTGACCCACGATCAGGAGGAAGCGCTCACCATGAGCGATCAGATCGCGGTGCTGGCCGAGGGACGGGTCGAACAGGTCGGTCCGCCTCCGGAGATCTACGCGGCACCGGCGACGACGTATGTGGCCGGATTCCTGGGATCAGCGAATATTTTCGATGCCGAAGTCCTCGAGAGCTCAGCCGGAACGGCGGTGTGCTCGGCGATGTCGGTGCGCCTCATCGCGGTGGTGGATAAGGTCCTCGCACCAGGCCCCGCGGCTATCGTGATCCGGCCGGAACGAATCACGCTGCTGCACACTGAGGAGTCGATTCCGCTCGGCTACAACGTCATCGGCGGCACGGTGGCCGAGGTTGTGTACCTCGGCGCCTCGACACAGGTACACGTGGACGTCGGCGAAACCGCCGCCCTGGTGGTCGATGTGCCCAACCAGGCCGGCCCGCATTCCGTCGGTTACCGGCCCGGGATGGCGGTGAGATGTCTGTGCGCTCCCGATGCGGTGCGGGTGCTGCACCGCAGCCCGGCCCCGGCGGCCGTGAGGCCGGTGGTCGAGGCCGGCTGAGACTGCTCAGCGCGACCTGCGACGCCCGGTCACCGAATGGGGCCGGCTGCGGCGGCGGTCGGGGGGCAGGTTGAGTTCGCGCTCGGCGAATCGCATCGCAATGTCGTAGGCAACCTTGGCGTCGACCTCGGGATCCTCCAACGCCACCTGGATGGACAAGCCGTCCAGCAGTGCTGAGAACTCCAGAGCGAACATCGAGGGATCGACCTTGGCTTCGAGTTTGCCTGATTCGACGGCGTCGATGATCATCCGGCGCCAGCGGGCGTCGCGTTCGACCCGGCCCGCCCTCACCTCTTCGTGCCGGAAGGCCTGCGCCCACAAGTCGAACCACAGTCCCCACGCGCCCGGAATCTCGTCGTCGCCAGAGGGAATGCAGGTCCACTGGATCAGCAGTGAAATCCGTTCCCGCAGTGAGGGAACCTCGGCAAGCATGCGCTCGGCCGCCTCGTAGAACGACTCCTCCGAGAAGCGCAGTGCATCCACCAGTAGTCGGTCACGCGTGCCGAAGTAGTAAATGACCAAGGCCGAACTGACTCCCGCACGCTTGGCGACGTCGGAGATGCGGGTCTCGGAAAAACCGCGCTCGCAGATGAGTTCGGCAGCCGCGCGTAGCATCTGGACGCGCCGCGCCTCGTTGTTCTCGGTCGCCGGTGCAGGTTCGGCCATCTCGTCGTGCTCCTGTGTCTCTGCGTTGGGCACTTGTTGAAAGTCTAACACTTGATTAGATTGAACAGTCAGTCAGGAATCCTGTCAGGCCAACGGAAGTGGGACGCCCATGCCTAACACCTACGACGCCGTCGTGATCGGCGGCGGTCACAACGGGTTGGTCGCGGCCGCCTATCTCGCCCGTTCGGGAGCCAGGACGGTGGTGCTTGAATCGCGTGGTTCGCTCGGCGGCGCGGCGACCACCGAGTCGCCGTGGGAGGACGCCCCGCACCTGCGGGTGACCCGGCTGTCGTATGTCATGAGCTTGATGCCGCCCACCATCGTCAATGACCTGAGCCTGGAACGCCATGGCTACAAAGTCCACCCGATGGGCCCCTACTACCAGGCATTCCCCGAGGGTGGGTCGCTGACCATCTACGAGGACGACCCGGCCCGAACTCACGAGCAACTGGCCAAATGGTCCAAGAGGGACGCCGACACCTGGCCCAAGTGGAACGCATGGCTGGAGGGTATCGCGGAGGTTCTGGGTCCCCTTCTGACGCAGGTGCCGCCCAACATCGGTTCGCACCGTCCGGGGGACCTGCGGGACCTGGCGAAGCTGGCCTGGAGCCAGCGCGGGATCACTACCCGAATGACCGCCGACGTGACCCGACTGTTCACCATGAGCATCGCCGACCTGCTCGACGACTGGTTCGAATCTCCCCAGATCAAAGGCGCTCTCGCCGTCAACGGCGTAATCGGAACCTGGGCCGGGCCCTACGAACCGGGAACCGCCTACGTCATGGCACACCACTCGATCGGCGACGTCGGCGACGGCCAGCTCGGCAGCTGGGGTTACCCCGAAGGCGGTATGGGCGGTGTCTCGGAGGCCATTGCCCGCTCGGCCCGCAGCTTCGGTGCGGAGATCCGGACCAACGCACGGGTGTCGCGAATGTTGGTGCGCAACAGCCGGGTTCAGGGTGTCGTGCTCGAGAACGGCGACGAGATCCACGCACCGCTGGTGGTCACCACCCTGCATCCCCGAACCGCGTTCCTGGACCAGATTCCGCGCCACGAGCTGCCGGGGGATTTCGTCACCGACATCGAGCGCTGGAAGACCCGCAGCGGCGTGGTGAAGATCAACCTGGCCCTGGGGGAGTTACCGAACTTCACCGCTGATCCGAGCCACGGGCAGGCCGAGCATCACACCGGCTCGGTCGAGATGGCCCCGACGATGGATTACATCGAAGCCGCCTTCCAGGACGCCCGGGCCGGCCGCCCGGCGCTGGCACCGTTCAGCGACGGCGTCATCCCGACCACGCTGGACAAGACCCTCAATCCGGATGGCACGCACATCATGTCGCTGTTCACCCAGTGGGTGCCCGCCGACTTTGCACAAGAGCCGCACACCGCGGAACTCGAGGCCTATGCCGACCGACTGATCGACCTCTACGACCAGGTGGCACCCGGATTCAAGGGCTCGGTCCTGCACCGCGATATCGTCGGCCCACACGAGATGGAAGTGGAGTACGGGCTGATCGGAGGCAACATCTTCCACGGCGAGCTGTCGCTGGAGCAGCTGTTCCATATGCGGCCGGCGCCGGGGTTCGCCGACTACCGCACCCCGATCGCCGGGCTGTACAACGGCAGTTCGGCCACCCACGCGGGCGGCGGGGTATGCGGAATCCCCGGCTGGCAGGCCGCGCGGGCCGCCCTGGCCGACAAGAAACGCGGCAACCGTAAAGGTCTCGCGGCGCTGGGCAGGCGCTCCTGACCCCGGACCTGCCCGGGGGCCGGCTGCGCAGTACCGCCGTGGATGCGATGCTCGGAGCCCGTTCGGTGGCGATCGTGGGCGCCAGTCCCCGGCCCGGCAGCTTCGGCGATCGAATGGTGGTCGAAGGCATGCGCAGTTCGGCGCGAATGCATCTGGTGAACCCCCGCTATGAACACATCAACGGCGTTGCTTGTGTCCCATCGCTGGCTGCGCTCGACGAGCCGGTGGATCTGGTGCTGCTGGGTGTACCCGATGCGGTGCTGCTTGGCGAACTTCAGGCTGCGGCCGACGCCGGAGCCCGGGGTGCCGTGGTGTTCGGCTCCGCGCATGCCGCCGGGCTTCGCGCAGCACTCGCATCCCAGGCGGCAGCGGCCGGTATGGCGCTCTGCGGGGCAGGGTGTATGGGTTTTGTCAACAATGCGACCGGGCTGCGGGCGCTGGGCTATCTGGAGCCCGATCCCCTTGCAGCAGGTGGGGTTTCACTCATCACCCACTCCGGGTCGGCGTTCTCCACGCTGCTGCGGGCGAACCGTGGGTTCGGTTTCCGGCTGGCGGTCTCCTCCGGCCAGGAGTTGGTCACCGATACCGCCGACTATGTCGACTACGCACTGGATGACCCCCGGACGACGCTGATCGCGCTGCTGCTGGAGACGCCGCGGGCCGCTGGGCGACTGCGCGCAGCCCTGCTCCGCGCCGCCCAGCAGGACGTTCCCGTGGTGATCCTGTCTGTTGGCCATTCGCCCCGCGGACGCGCCATGGTGGCCGCGCATTCGGGTGCTCTGGCCGGTGATGATGTCGGCTGGCGGGCATTTTGCGAGCAGACGGCCGCGATCCGGGTGCGGGATATGGCCGAATTATGCGACACCGTAGAGCTTTTCGAGGCGGGCCGGCGACGACGCCCGGGTTCCCGAGGGATTGCGACCGTGCACGATTCGGGTGCCGAACGCGCACTCTGCGCCGATCTCGCGCATGATCTGGGCGTCGAGTTCGCCGCACTGGGCGACTCCACGCTGGACGCGATCGGAGATCTCCTCGACGAAGGGTTGGTCGCCACCAATCCGCTGGATCTGTGGGGCACCGGGGCGGATACCAGGAAACTATTCACCAGTTGCCTGGACATCTGCACTGCGGATCCCGTGGTCGCGGTGACCGCATTGGCTGTGGACCTCGTCAGCGAGTTCGATGGCGACACCGCCTATCCCGACGCGGTGATCGACGTGGCGACTCGCACGGACGCACCGATCGCAGTGTTGGCCTCAGTCGAGTCAGCTGTCGACCGGGACACTGCGAATCGCCTGCGCGCCGGCGGTGTGCCGGTGCTCCTCAATGCACGCAGCGGACTCGCCGCACTGGGACATTTAGCCAACTGGCCGATGCCTGCGAATACCGCTACCGCGTTGATCGACGTCGACCGACAGCGACGCTGGTCAACGCGACTGGCCGCCCCCGACTGGGAGGCGCACGAGTCGTTCGCACTGCTGGCCGACTACGGCGTCGCGGTTCCGGCCTCCGATGTCGCCGACGATCTCGATGAGGTGCTCGCGGTCGCGGATGCCGTCGGATATCCGGTGGCGCTGAAAACCCGCGGCGCCGATCACAAGAGCGATGTGGGCGGCGTGGTGCTCGGCATCCCCGACGCGTCGGCGTTGAGCGGCGCCTATCAGGCGATGGCGCCCAGGCTTGGTCCCGCCGTGAGCGTGCATGCCATGGCCCTGGCCGGCGTCGAGGTCTCGATCGGCGTGGTCAGGGACGACAACTTCGGCCCGCTCGTCGTCGTCGCCGCCGGCGGAACCCTTGTCGAACTGCTCGCCGACCGTGCGGTCGCCTGCCCGCCGATCACCCCGGCCGGCGCACTGGGCATGTTGGGATCGCTGCGAATCGCACCATTGCTCGCCGGCTGGCGCGGCCGGCAACCGGTGGCGATCGACGCACTCGCAGAGGTCGTCGTCGGATTCTCCGCACTGGCAACCGAACTCGGCGA
>JBAXUD010000097.1:0-9172 GCA_037129875.1 Mycobacteriaceae bacterium | reverse complement strand
CACGCCCGCCGCGACGACGCTGCCCTCTGCCCCTCACGGCGCACCTGTTCACCCATGTCCATCTGGGCAGCACGCCGGCCCGGATCACGGCCAGCCCGAAGCCGAGGCCGCCGATCAACCATTACCGCTCCATGTGCGGTCATCGGAGCACCGAGTTCATGGGTGAGGGCTGAGTAATTGGGGCTGGAATGACCGGCGTGCTGAAGCCGGGACTCAGACCCGAATCGCGCTGAATCCCGGCGCGCCTTCCAGGGCCGCGAAGTCGTCGTCCTGCGTGATGACCGTTAGTCCGCCCGAGACCGCGATCGCCGCGATCCACAGATCGTTGATCCCCATCCGCCGGCCCGTGTCGGCGAGATGCACGCGCAGCCTCGCCCATACCCGTGCGGCGTCTTCGTCGACCTCGAGGGCCACCATGTCTGCCACGGCGTCCAGGGTGGCCAGCCGTCGAGCCCGGATTTCGGTAGAACCGGCAGCGAGAACCCCGGCGTTGAGTTCGGCCAACGTGATGACCGTCGTCGCGACTTCCTGCGGTAGGAGCGCCACCTCGAGCGGGCGGCCGGTCTCGCTGGCGATGAACACCGAGGTGTCAAGCACGCCAAACTGGATCACCGAATCGGTCCGAGATCGTCGGTGGTGTCGCCGGCCAGCACGGCGAGGTCATGACGAAGTCCGGGATCGGCTTGAGCCTGCTTCAGTCGTTGGGCCAGTTCGTCTCGCGACACCCAGCGCCGCCGGCTAGGCCGGTTCGCGGTGAGTTGGGCGACCGGCCTGCCGTTCACCGTGATCGTGACGGCCTCCCCGGCGGCAACCCGGCGCAGCACGCCGGCGGTGTCATTGCGCAATTCACGTGAGGCGACCTCAGACATGCGACAAGTGTAGCCGTCACGTAGCAGTCGGCGGTGTGGTCGCCGACCTCGGGAATGGTCAGCAGGTGTTTTGAAAGCGATCGCGTGGGACAGTTCCGCCGGGAGAGTGACGCGGAACGAAGGAGTGCGCGGCGCCACACATGGTGACGGTCAGCCAGTCATGCCGAGGTAGACCAGTAGCCCGCGCTCCACCTGCAGCATCTCTGTCGTCGATATCTTGCCGATGCGCTGCCCCAGCTTGGACCTGTGGGCCGTGGTGATCTTGTCGATCATGATGCTGCTCGGAGCGGTTAGGCCGTTGGTTTGGTTGGGCTGCAACGGGATTCTAAGTAGTGGGATGTCGGCGGTGTTCGTGGTCAGCAGGCAGAAGGTGATTGAGTCAGTACCGTCGAATCGGTCATCTTGGATGATCAGGACAGGGCGTGGCTTGCCTGCGTAGCCTTGGCCAGCCGAGGCGGTCCAGAGTTCGCCGCGTCTCACCAAGTATCAAAGTCTTCGTCGTTGAATTGAGAGATGGCGTCCACGAAGGCCTGGTCGTCACTGGCACTGCTGCTGGTAGCGGCCAAAACTGATTGACGATGCGCCTCTTCGGCGAATTCCGGGGCCCGGGTGTCGGGGACCCAGATTTGGAGGGGGCGCAGTCCCTGATCACGCAGTCGAACTCGGTGGTCGGCGACTCGCTTACCCACGTCGCGGTTAGCCATGAACGCAACGTTACATGTAACTCGCGGGTGCAGCTTTCCTCGCGTGGCGTTTTCACCGGCGAAGCCCCTTGCCGATTCCTCCTGCCCCGACCACCGGTCTGGGCATGAACACCTGCGCGAAGGACGCGCAGAACCTGGCCTGGAAGCTCCGTAGACGCGAGTCTCCCCGCATCCAAGGGGGCGAACGCCGAGGCGATCGCCGGCCACTGTCGCTACGCGATCTCGACCACCCGAGGTGGTGGCAGCAGTTGGCAGCTCCGAGTACACCTACTCTACACGTTAGGTGTATGTTGCGTGTATGGCGAAGGTGCGCACCAATATCGAAATTGAGGACGTTTACGTCGAAGCGATAAAGAACCGCTACGGGGTTCACACGAAGACCGAGGCCGTTGAGCTGGCACTGCGGCATCTTGCGGGCCAGCCGATGACGCGCGAGCAGGCGCTGGCAATGCGGGGTGCGCACGCGATGGGTGAGGCTCCGGCTGATACCGGTCCCCATGGCGCCGCGTGATCCTGGCCGATACCTCTGCGTGGGTCGAGTACGACCGGGCCACGGGCAGCAAAGCGGACCAGCGCATCGCCGAGTTGATCACCAACGATGGGCCGCTGATGTTCACCGAGCCGATTTTGATGGAGGTGTTGGCCGGCGCACGCAGTGATGCGCGTGCGGAAGATCTACGGCGCATGCTGCTGCGGTTCGGTTTGGCGCACTTCGATGCAGTCACCGACTTCGACGCCGCGGCGAGAATCTATCGTCGGTGTCGACAAGCGGGCGTCACCCCTCGCGGAATGGTCGACTGCATGATCGCAGCGGTCGCGCACCGTCGCGATCTCGCGCTGCTCGCCTGGGACGCTGACATGTTCCGCGTCGCCGAGGTAATCGGAATCGAACTGGATGAGGCATCACTGCGCGCCGGGTGAGTGGTCGGCGAGGTTTGATCCGCTCATGTCGTGGTCAGACCAGAACATCATGGGAATTTCTCCTTCCCCTGGGTTTATGTCGATGCGGGGCTGACTGCGTCAGCCGGTGTAGTTGAGGGTGGTCATAATCCCGGCTTCCATGTGATACCCGTTGTGGCAGTGCAGCATCCAAACACCCGGGTTTGGGCCTGGCCGCGGGTCGCCAACGGCGACGACCCGTTTCGCTGAGCGGGTCATTTCCAAATCTCAGCTATTTCGGCGGCGATGATCGTCGGGTCCTGCTGATCGGTGTTGCAGCTCACGGCTACCGAGTGCATTGCCATCCGCCGGGTCGGAGAGTTGCGACCACAGCAACGGTCGTTAAATCAAATCCGGGACACACCACCAGCAGTAAATTTGATTGCCACGAGCTTGTTTTCGTCCACCGCCTCGCGGAACTCCTCCAGCGTCGGCATCCGCGGATCGCGAAACTTCAACCCCATCATTCGCTGCGCCTTCTTCACCCCGTAGCCCATGGCGCATCGCTGGAACAGCTCGGCAACCACCGCACCGTCCTCGATCAGCTCGCCCCGCAAGGCCGTCGTCTTGCCGTCATAGAGCACCTGCGCGGGCCCCCCGCCGCGGAAGTTCACCTTCCACGGCGCGCCCGCCAGCGCATAGAGCTGGCCGTCCAGGAGATGCGCACTCACCGGGATGGTGAACTGACGACCCGACTTGCGTCCGGTGAAACTCAGCACCATGAATTGCCTACGCGCGCCGCCCGCCAACGGAGTGGGCAACAGCTTGCGCAATAGCGGGTTCATCACCCGCATGATCGCTTCGGGCGGATGCGACGGGATGACCGCCGCGCTCTGTTCGGCCATGTAGCCACGGTAGGCCTAATCTCCCCTCAAGGTCACGGATCTCCCCTCAAGGTCACGGCGGGGGAAGTTGCGACCCGGCTCACGTTGCGGCTTTCATGGGCCTTCTCGTCACGCCGGAGGCCCCCTAGCGGTTTCCACCTTCCACCACCTTGAACGTCGGGCGCGACCTGGAAGATTCACCCTCAACCACGCTGAGGGCGTCGCGAACCAAACCGAGGGCGCTAACATCGGCCGGGTGCGAGGCGGAATTCCCAGCAGCGTCCTACTCGCTGCAGCTCTTTTGCTGGCCGGTTGCACGGCGCCCCAGCCGTCGGCCAGTCACTCCTCGAGCGGCGACTCGGCGGGCGGCGCATCGTCGAGCACCGCGGCACCGGCCAGCGCGGCAGTGCGTGACGGCACCATGGAGTTCGTCGTCAAGGACGTGAAGCGGGCGCAAACGGTCGGGGACCCCGCTGATGCCGCCGCGAGCGCCAAAGCCAAGGGGGAATTCATCATCATCGAGATGACAGTGCGCAACATCAGTAACGAAACGCAGACCTACTTCACCGGCAGCCAGAAGCTCATCGCCGGCGGGACGCACTACGGCGACTCCACCGATGCTGAACTCTATCTTCCGAACAGCGAGTTGACATCGCAGATCAACCCCGGGTCGACGATCGACACAGCCGTAGCGTTCGACGTTCCCCCGGGCACCGCGCCCGATGCCCTCGAAGTGCATGACTTCGCGTTCTCCCCCGGCGCAACTGTTCCGATCAAACACTGACAGTTCGACGCATTCACCACTCGCACTTGAGCGCCGGCCTGTTCATCGCCACGCGAAACGGCTGGTTGGATCACGGATAGGAGCCGTCCCCCACCGAATAAATGTCGTGTGGAATATTTGTTACGAAGGCCCGCCAGGGTGGGACCGCAGGGCAGCGATGTGAGGAAACAGACCGAGAACCGCCCTCGGTTAATCTGCCACGGGACTGCCGTCCCCGTGATTGAGTCGACGGTGACCAGCCCCGATTGACCAAGCCAAGGTGGTGGCCGTGCAACCCAATTCAATGGACCCCGTCGCGCAAGAACGCCTCTCCCACGCCGGCAAGGTCTTCACCTCCGACCTGTCTATCAACGAGTTCGCCCTGCTGCGCGGCGCCGGCTTCGAACCGATCGACCTGGTCATGGGCGTGTCGGTCTACCACGTCGGCTTCCAAACCAGCGGCCTGCGCCAGCAGGGCGAACTGGCCGTCCTGACCGAGGCGACCTACCAGGCCCGCTGGAACGCTATGGCCCGCATGCAGGCCGAGGCCGACGCCTTGCAGGCAGACGGGATCGTCGGCGTGCGCCTGGAGTGGCGTCATCAGGGCGAAAAAGGAGAACACCTGGAATTCATCGCGGTCGGAACCGCAGTGCGCTACACCGCCCAGCCCGGTATCTACCGGCGCCCCAACGGGCAGGCATTCAGCAGCCACCTCAGTGGCCAGGACATGATCACCCTGCTGCGCTCCGGCTACGCCCCGGTCGCCTTCGTTATGGGCAACTGCGTCTATCACGTTGCGGTACAAGGCTTCATGCAAACCCTTCGTCAGATCGGGCAGAACACCGAAATGCCGCAGTGGACGCAGGGAAACTACGAATCGCGCGAACTCGCGATGTCGCGGATGCAGGCCGAAGCCGAGCGTGACGGCGCCGACGGCGTGGTCGGAGTCCACTTCCGGATCGAGAACTACGTTTGGGGTGCCCACACCGTGGAGTTCTACACGGCTGGCACCGCGGTCCGGCCGACCGGACATACCGAAACCATCACCCCCCAATTCGTCCTGCCCATGGGCGACTGATGGGCCTTGATCACCACCGCGTGAGTAACACGGTCAGCGGCGCACTTTCGGGGCCCGGCGGCGTCGCTCTGGTGGTCAAGGTCTTCGCCGGGCTTCCCGGCGTCACCCACACCCCCGCCCAGCGTGGCCTGTTTTCCAAGTCGCCGGAACGGATCCAGATCGGCGACTGGCGCTACGAACTGGCCCCCGACGGTCGCCTGCGCGCGGCACATCTGGTGCACGGCATCGTGATCGCCGAGGAATCCCTCGGCGCCGCCGTGGTCGGCCCGCACATCAGCCGCGCCCTCGGCCAGGTCGTCAACCAGTACGGAGAGACGATCCTGCCCAGCATCGACGCGGCACTCGATGCCTTGTCGGCCAGTACCGGCGACTGATCGTGTCGTGCCGAGAGTGGGAGCCATGGCAAGGCGATCAACGCCGAAGTAACTGTTGCACGGCCGACCGGGTGACGCCCAGGTGCGCGGCGATAGTTCCATGCGATAGACCGCGGTCGCGCAGTTTCTGCACGATCTCCCGCCGCTTCGAGGACAGCCTAGTGACCTCGTCCTGGGCGCGCCGAAGGTGCAGTGACACCAACACCGCTTCACGAAGCAACTCTTGGTGATCAGCCATTGCGGTTCTTCCAGCAACTGGCTCCGAAGCCCCGCGCAATCGACCGAGGGGAGGTCAGCCTTCTGCCGCATCCGCCACGGCAGAGCGCCGCGGCGGGTTCACGCTGGGTGGTCTTCGACGGGCTGACGCGGTATGCATCGATATCGAATCCCGACACACCGTCGGCCGGTGGCTGGACGACCTTCGCCAGCAACGCCCTTAGTGCGGTAGGCCTTCCGGTCCTGACGGCCTCCGCGGACGCAGCGTTGTTCTCCGACTGCGGAGCATTGCGCCAGGTGAGTTTGCGCCCGCTGACGGCGGCAACCTGGTCGAGGAATGCCCGTTGTGTGCGGCCGTTGCCCTCACGGAACGGGTGCATGTAGTTGATCTCGTCGAGCAACCCGGCGGCCGAGTTGATGAACTCGTCGTCACGCACCTGCTGCCCGGTCAGCAGCGGGCCGCGGTGCGGGTCTGCCCAGCCCACTCGAAGATGTCTTGGAAAAGGTGCCGGTGGATCGCGCATAAGTGCTCGAGGTCGTAGTTTCCGTCGATCAGGTGCTCTTCAAGTTCGAGGCGGCGCCCCAGTGTGAACGCGTATTCGGCTTCGTTGAGTTCAACTTGCGTCTTGAGCCCGAGCAAGTTACGCAGAACGGTCGACCCTGGCCAGCAGTACGGATCGACGAAGTCAGTCAACGCCGTATTTGCGTTTCAGCCGTTGCAGGATCTGCGCGGTGGTGAGCCGCCCCGCGATGTAGTCACGCGCCCAGGCGACAGTGTCAGCAGTGGGCTGCATGCCTTCTAACGCGAACGACCCCATGGCTTCGAGAACCGCTTCTCTGCGTCCCTCTTCGGTCTCCATATCAGTCAGCTGCTTCACAATCCCTCCGTGTATAGCCCCACTATACACAATGCGGTCGAAGGGCGCATTGGATGCCTCGTTCTCATTGGCGGATTCCGTGCCGTGAACTACCGTGAGCATGGGCGTACCTTCCCAACCGGCGCGCCAACGCCGGGTCTTTGATCACCCTCGGGAAGGTGCCCCCACTTTCACGACACCTCGCCGATCCTCATCCACGGGTTTCGATCATTGCCCCGAATGACGGCGTCGAAGTTACAGTGGCGCAAACACTTTGGTGGTAGCCCACCGGCATCTTATGGATACTAACCACGCGGCGATAAAGGGATCTGGCGCCACACACGCGCGAACCGTCAATCAGACGGTTGATGGTCTGACTGCAATCCTTTGGAGGGCTCGCCCCGCCGGGGGCGGGTCGAGGCGCGGCCCCACCAGTCGATGAGCTCACCATCAGCGGTCATCTGATCGAGGATGTGCGCGATCATCTCGATCTGGGTTCCACTACCGCCAGACCAGCAGAATTTCCAAAGGTTGCGGGCTGCCCGATAGTAGTGGTGGAGGGTCTCGTCGACGGCGTAAGCGTCGATTTCACCGGCGCGGTGGCGGTCGATCGCAGTCGCGACGTGGTCGATGAGTTCCCCCAGCCGCGCCTGGTGATAGTCGGCGACGGCTTGCCGGGCGGCCTGACGTTGGGCCTTGTTTCCCACCCCGTCGACAATATCCACTGTTCGCGCCCTTGCAGGCCGTTGACCACATCCCGCTAGGACGTTGGGGAGTCCCCGGGAATTGGGAAACGGGGTCACTCGGCCGACCACAGCGTTATTGGCCTGATCCCGCACCTCCACCACAGCCGGGGCTTGCCCCTGCTGCGTTGCGATCGCGTAAGTGGACACCTCCGGGATGACGTTGATGGTCATCATCAAGCCGTTGTCCTCATGATCCAACCGATGGCAGTGCGTGACGAATGTTCCTGTGAAGTCTTGGAACAGAGAGCGGATGGTCATCTCCCCGGGGGTGGTTGCTGCGTCCTCGGAATCGAGCTGGGGCGCCGGCACGTTGAAGTTGTCGTAGGCGTGCGGCTGAGCGCCCGAGTTCACCCCCGTCACCGGATCAATCGTGTTCATCACCTGAAAGTCGTTGACATGAACGTGTATTGGGTGCTGATCGTTATTGGTGTTGATGAAGCGCCATTCCTCGACCGAATTCAGCCGCGGGTGGATGACCGGGGTCGTCGGCCAGGTGGTCTTGTTGAACAGGTACATGAAGCCGTTCGGGTCGTCCGGGTTGACCCGAGGGCTGGACCCGCCGCCGATGACGAAGACCCGAAGCTCAGCCGGCAGTTGATGCAGGGTCCGACCCAGCACCGTCTCATAAAATACTGTGGCGCCAGCCAGATCGCGGACGTAAGTCTCGAAAGATCCCGACGGGATTGTTATGCAATCAAAGTCTGCGGGAGGGAGGCGGCTACCGCAATGTGTCGGCGACTCCGCATCAGCTGTCGGGCCGCTCACGCGGCTGGGCATACGCCGAACTCCGCCCCCGCGGCCAGAAACGAAGGGAAGTAACCAGATTCAGTTTCCGCCGCAGCTGGGATTCGACGGCTTTGACGGCCAGGCGCAAGCGTCGAGGTCTGTGCTGCCGCCGTAGCCTCCGCCGGCGAACACACCGTAAGCGTTCCCGTTGGTCCCGGTGTAGGTCGCACCGCCGCCGCCACCGCCACCGCCGGAGTCCAAGACACTGACGGTCCAGCCCTTGGATTCAAGAGCGGCCTTGTAGGAGTCCATGACCGACGACGGCGATCCATTCACCCCGAAGTGCTTATGGACACCATTGTCGGCAATGGAATCGGGACCGTCGGTGCGCTGGGCATTCGCCGGTGTCGGGATGAGCGATTGCACGTCCGTGCCGGCACCGGCACCCGTTGTCGCCGACGCCGACGATGACATGGATGACGACGTGGTTGTGGCGGAAGCAGATGTCGAGGCCGTCACCGTCTCCGTCTCGGTCTTCGTTGCGCCCGAGTCCGAAGAGTGGCCGCAGGCCGCCGCCGTCAGTCCGATGACCATTGCTGCAGCGCCGGTGAGGTAAGTGTTGCGACTCATGTTTAGCTACTTTCCCCAGCGTCCTCACCCACCGTATCAACAAGATGTGGCCCAGAGCGAGTACATCGTTCATGAACTCCCAGATCCGACATGATGTCGACATATACATCTCGCCCGTGCTGCCCGGACGAGTTAATCGCCGTATGCGCAGCCTGGCTCGGCCTGAGATCGACCAGCAAGTTCAACCAGAGTGCAGGCGCCGCCGTCGTCGAATTACCGGATGGGTCGCAGCCCATCGTGATTGCCGACTTCGGCTGCTCGGGAGGACGTAATTCCCCGGGCCAAAGTGCCAAGGATGCTTTATTCCCGTGTTCGCCTGCAGGGCGGCGGCGATGCCTTTGCGTGACATCCGGATGTGGCCCCGCGGCCGCATCCAAAGATAGCTGTACTCGATCGCCAGGCGGGCGAACCGTCCCTCGATTCGCTCGGACTCTGCTCCTCTAGAT
>JBAXUD010000096.1:0-9209 GCA_037129875.1 Mycobacteriaceae bacterium | reverse complement strand
CAACCTGGTTCGCTAATCCCCCGCCGGCGGCCCGCCCGGGGGCGGGCCGTCGTCCAGTAGCGTCCGGAACCCGTCCTCGTCGAGGATCGGGACTCCGAGTTCCACGGCCTTGTCGTATTTGGAACCCGGTGCGTCGCCGGCCACCACGAACGACGTCTTCTTCGACACCGATCCGGCCGCCTTGCCGCCGCGCGCGAGGATCGCCTCCCTGGCCTCGTCGCGGGAGAAGCCGGCCAGCGACCCCGTCACCACGATCGTCAGGCCGGCCAGCGTGGGTTCGATCGCGGTGTCGCGTTCGTCGGCCAGCCTGACCCCGGCCGCCCGCCACTTCTGCACGATCGCGCGGTGCCAGTCCACGTCGAACCACTCACCCAGCGCCGCGGCGATCGTCGGGCCGACGCCCTCGACGTCGGCCAGTTGCTGCTCGGTGGCCACCATGATGGCCTCGAGGTCGCCGAATGCCGTCGCCAGCGCGCGGGCCGCGGTGGGGCCGACGTGGCGGATGGACAGCGCCACCAGGATCCGCCACAGCGGACGGTCCTTGGCCTGCCCGAGGTTGCTCAGCAGTCGGTTGGCGTTGGCGGAAAGCTCGCCCGACTTGGTGCGGAAGAAGTCGGCCCGCATCAGGTCGTCGGCAGTCAGGGCGAACAGGTCGCCCTCGTCGGCGATGACGTCGGCGCCCAGCAGGGCCGTGGCCGCCTCATAACCGAGCCCCTCGATATCCAGGGCGCCACGGCCGGCGAGGTGAAACACCCTCTCCCGCAACTGCGCCGGGCAGGACCGGGCGTTGGGGCAGCGGATGTCGACATCGCCTTCCTTGGCCGGGGCGAGCAGGGTTCCGCACTCCGGGCAGTGGGTGGGCATGACGAACTCGCGCTCGGTGCCGTCACGCAGGTCGACGACGGGGCCCAGTACCTCGGGGATCACGTCACCGGCCTTGCGGATCACCACGGTGTCGCCGATGAGCACGCCCTTGCGTTTGACCTCCGATCCGTTGTGCAGGGTGGCGAGGCTGACGGTGGAACCGGCGACGCGCACCGGGGTCATGAACGCGAACGGGGTGACCCGCCCGGTGCGCCCGACGTTGACGCGGATGTCGACGAGTTTCGTCTGCGCCTCTTCGGGCGGGTACTTATAGGCCACCGCCCAGCGGGGTGCGCGGGAGGTGGCGCCGAGGCGGCGCTGCTGCGCGAACTCGTCGAGTTTGACGACGATGCCGTCGATCTCGTGCTCGATGGTGTGCCGGCGCTCCCCCCAGAAGTCGATGCGCTCGCGCACCGCGGCCAGACCGCTGACCCGGGAGGTGTGCGCGGAGACCGGCAACCCCCACGCTTTCAGCGCGGCGTAGGCGTCGTGCAGAGTGGCCGGACCGAACCCCTCGGCGCGGCCCAGTCCGTGGCAGATCATCCGCAGCGGACGCCGCGCGGTAACGGCCGGATTCTTCTGCCTCAGCGAACCGGCCGCGCTGTTGCGGGGGTTGGCGAAAGGCGGCTTGCCGTCGGCCACCAGGCTGGCATTCAGGTTCTGGAAGTCGGCGAGCATGAAGAACACCTCGCCACGCACCTCCAGGACAGCGGGAATCGGGAATTCGTCTGAGCCGGTGAGGGTTTCGGGGATGTCGCCGATGGTGCGGGCGTTGAGGGTGACGTCCTCGCCGACTCGTCCGTCGCCGCGGGTGGCAGCGCGCTCCAGCCGCCCGTCGCGGTAGACCAGGGCGATGGCCACCCCGTCGACCTTGAGCTCGCAAAGGCAGTCCAGGTCGGGGCCGATCTCGTTCTCGACGCGGTTCGACCACGCCTCGAGTTCCTCGGTGTTGAAGACGTCATCGAGGCTGAGCATCCGCTCGAGGTGCTCGGCGGCGGTGAACTCGGTGGCGAAGCCGGCCCCGCCGACCAGTTGCGTGGGCGAATCCGGCACCCGCAGTTCGGGGTTGCACTGCTCCATCGCGGCGAGTTCGTTGAACAGCCGGTCGAATTCGGCGTCGGCGACGATCGGCGCGTCTTTGATGTAGTAGCGGAACTGATGCTCGCGCACCTCGTCGGCCAGCTCCTGCCAGCGGCGGCGGACATCGGGATCGAGGGGGTCAGGACCGTCGGGAGCCACGTTGGCAGGCTATCGGAGGACGTCGAGTGCCCCATGCCGCAGCGGTCTACCCGCACTTTGCCTGCGAGGTTGGGCATTCGGCGCTGGTTAGATCGCGCTCGGGTCCTCGGCGATCGCCGTTGCGGCGCGTTGCGACAACACCGTGGCAGCCTGCGCCCAGGCTTCGGTGGCCCCGGCCATCCCGCAGGTGGGGCTGATACCGATCCGCGTTCCCAGAACGGCCCGCGGGAAACCGGCTCGGTCGGTGACCACAGCCGCGGCCGCGGCCACTTCCTCGGCCGGGGGCCGGACGTCGGGGGCGACCGCGGGCACCAAGCCCAGGACAGCGGCGCGCCCGGAGTCGACGAACTCGGCCAGACCGTCCAAACCGCTGGCCCCGAGTGTCCCGACGTCCACCGACACCGCATGAATAGTGCTGCGCTGCAATATATTCCACGGCAGATCTGCGGCACAGCTGTGCAGGATCACCTCACATCCGACCGTGACAACGCAGTGGTCGAGGAGGCTGATCGCCAGGGTCTCGTCGACCGGATGGACCGGGCTCATTGCGGTGACCCCGGCGATCCGGCCGGCCAGCGCAGCGGGCAGCAACGGCTCATCGAACTGCACCACCACCGGCGCCGAGAGCCGCCGCGCCACCTCGGCGCGGTGCACGGCCACGCCTTCGGCCAGCGAGCCCGCCAGGTCGCGCAGGGCCCCAGGATCAGTGATCGCCCGGTGCCCGTTGGCCAGTTCCAATTGCGCGGCCAGCGTGATCGGCCCGGGCGCCTGCAACTTCACCGAACGCCCGGAATTGGCTCCACCGGCCTTCTCCCAGGCCTCCTCGAGGGCGTCGATGTCCTCGCCGAGCAGGCTGATCGCGCGCCGGGTGACCGCCCCGGGTCGCGCCGCAATGCGGTATCCGCGCGGCACGGTGTCGATGGCGATGTCAACCAGCAGCGCCCCCGCCCGGCCGACCAGGTCCGCGCCCACTCCGCGGTCCGGCAACTCGGGCAGATACGGCAGCCGGTGCAACTCGCCGACGATCACCTCGGCGGCGAGCCGCGGTGCGGTTCCGGGCCAGGAACCGATCCCAGTGGCAGCCGCGAAAACTGTCACCTGGCAACCGGGGCGAGGGTGGCGCTGGCGAGCACTTCGTCGCCGTCGGGGTCGGGACGGTAGACCACCATGGTCTGGCCGGGTGCCACCCCGCGCAACGGCGCACGCAGCGCGACGTGCAGCAGGCCCTCGACGACTCCGGCGATCCCCGATGCCACACCGCCGTGCGCGCGGACCTGTACCTCGCACTCGACCAGCCCGTCCAGTGCGACGCCGGAGGTGAACACCGGCTGGCGCCCGGTCAGCGACCACACATCCAGATCGTCGGCGCCGCCGACCCGCACCGTGCCGGACTCGGCGTCGATGGCGGTGACGTAGCGCGGCTGACCGTCCGGGCCGGGTCCGGCAATGCCGAGGCCCTTGCGCTGGCCGATGGTGAAGCCGTGCACCCCGTCGTGGCGGGCCAGAACGGCTCCGCCGGAGTCGACGACCGCGCCGGGGCGCACACCGATGCGCGTGCCCAGGAATGCCCGGGTGTCACCGGAGGGGATGAAGCAGATGTCGTGGCTGTCGGGCTTGGCGGCCACCGCCAGGCCACGCGCAGCAGCCTCGTCGCGGATCGCCGGCTTCGCGGTGTCACCGACCGGGAACACCGCGTGACGCAACTGCTCGGCGGTGAGCACGCCCAGAACATAGGACTGGTCCTTGTCGAGGTCGACGGCGCGGCGCAGCCGGCCGTCCGACAGCCGGGCGTAGTGGCCGGTGGCCACCGCGTCGAAGCCCAGCGCCAGGGCGCGAGCGGCCAACGCGGAGAACTTGATCCGCTCATTGCAGCGCACACAGGGATTCGGGGTCTCGCCACGTTCATAGGAGGACACGAAGTCGTCGATGACGTCCTCTTTGAATCGGTCGGCGAAATCCCAGACGTAGAAGGGGATTCCGAGGACATCGGCGACGCGACGCGCATCTGCGGCGTCTTCTTTGGAGCAGCAGCCCCGCGAGCCGGTACGCAAGGTGCCCGGCGAGCGGGACAGCGCCAGGTGAACGCCCACCACCTCGTGACCGGCATCGACCATGCGGGCGGCGGCCACCGAGGAGTCCACGCCACCGCTCATCGCGGCGAGCACCTTCATCGCGGTCCCGCCGCCGAACTGGCCAGCGCCGCCTGGCGGGCCCGCGCCACCGCCGCGGGCAAGACCTGCAGAGCGGCCTCGACGTCCTCGTGGGTGCTCGTGTGGCCCAAAGTCAGCCGCAGCGAGCCGCGCGCCAGATCGGGATTGGCACCCATGGCCAGCAGCACGTGCGAGGGCTGCGCCACCCCGGCCGTGCAGGCCGAGCCGGTGGAGCATTCGATTCCGTTGGCATCCAACAGCATCAGCAGCGAGTCGCCTTCGCAACCCCGGAAAGTGAAGTGGGCGTTGCCGGGCAGTCGCTGATCGCCGCGGGCGCCGTTGAGCACGACGTCGTCGATGGACCCGAGGACTCCGTCGATCAACGCATCGCGCAGCCCGCTCAGCCGGGCGGCGGCCTCCTCCAGGGATCCGACCGAGATGTCGGCCGCCACCGCCATGGCCACCGTGCCCGCGACGTCGACGGTGCCCGACCGTACGTCGCGCTCCTGTCCCCCACCGTGCAGCAGTGGCACGCAGCCGGTGTCGCGGCGCAGCAGCAGAGCCCCAACGCCGGTGGGGCCACCGAACTTGTGGGCGGTGATGCTCATTGCCGAGAGCCCGGAGGCCGCGAAATTCACCGGCAGCTGACCGATCGCCTGCACGGCATCGCTGTGCATGGGTATATCGAATTCCGCTGCGATGGAGGCCATTTCGGCCACCGGATTGATCGTGCCGACTTCGTTGTTGGCCCACATCGCCGATACCAGGGCGACGTCATCGTGCTCGCGCAGCGCCTCGCGCAACGCCGAGGGCAGCACCGACCCGTCGGCCTCGGTGGGCAGCACAGTGACTTCGGCGCCCTCGTGGTCGGCCAGCCAGGTGACGGCGTCGAGGACGGCGTGGTGTTCCACCGCGGAGGTGATGATGCGCCGGCGCTGCGGGTCGGCGTCGCGACGGGCCCAGTAGATGCCCTTCACGGCGAGGTTGTCGCTGTCGGTGCCGCCCGCGGTGACGATCACTTCCGAGGGGCGCGCTCCGAGGCGGGCGGCCAGGCTTTCGCGCGACTCCTCCAACCGGCGCCGGGCGGTGCGCCCCGCGGTGTGCAGGGAGGAGGCGTTACCGACGGTGGCCAGCGCGGCCGCCATCGCCTCGATGGCTTCCGCATGCATCGGGGTGCTGGCTGCGTGGTCGAGATAGACCGACCGGGTCTGGCTCATGGCCCGTTCAGGATACCGGGGCGCGGTTCCCGGCCGAACAGACACAAAATCCCCCGACACGCCGGGCGAGCGGAGGACTTTGCGTCTGTTCGCGCAGAAGAGATCAGCCCTTGCGGGCCTTGACCGCCTCGGTCAGCTGCGGCGTCACGCTGAACAGGTCGCCGACGATGCCGTAATCGGAGATCTCGAAGATCGGGGCCTCCTCGTCCTTGTTCACCGCGACGATCGTCTTGGAGGTCTGCATGCCGGCGCGGTGCTGGATCGCCCCGGAGATGCCCAGTGCGATGTACAGCTGCGGCGACACCGTCTTGCCGGTCTGGCCTACCTGGAACTGTCCCGGGTAGTAGCCGGAGTCGACGGCCGCGCGCGACGCACCGACCGCCCCGCCCATGGAGTCAGCGAGGTCCTCGACGATGACGAACTTGTCGGCACTGCCGACGCCACGGCCACCGGCCACCACGATGCTGGCCTCGGCGAGCTCGGGACGGTCGCCGGCAACCACGGGCTGCCGTGCGGTGATCCGCGTGGCGTTGGCGGCCGGTGCGGGCACCTCGACGGTGACCTGCTCACCAGCACCTGGGCTGGGGGCTGCCTCGATGGCGCCGGGGCGCACGGTGATCACCGGCACGTCGGCGTTCACCTTGGCCTCGACGGTGAACGCGCCGCCGAAGATCGAGTGGATGGCGGTGCCGCCCTCCTTGACGTCGACGACGTCGGAGAGCACGCCCGAACCGATGCGCGCGGCCAACCGGCCGCCGATCTCCTTGCCTTCGGCGGTGGCGGGCAGCAGCACGGCCGCCGGGCTGGCCGACTCGACGAGCTTCTCCAGCACGTCGACGTACGGCGTGACGAGGTAGCGCTCCGCGTCGTCGGACTCGGCAATGTAGATCTTGGCCGCACCGGCGGCCTTGAGGTCCTCTAACAGCGGTGCGGCGGTGCCGGGGGCACCGACCACCACGGCCGACGGCTCACCCAGGTGGCGGGCCGCGGTAATGAGCTCGGAGGTGACCTTCTTCACCGCGCCCTCGGAGTGCTCGACGAGCACGAGTACTTCAGCCATGAGTCTCTTCCTTCAGGTTTGGGGTCGGTCCTAGATGAGCTTCTGCGCGACGAGGTATTCGGCGATCTTCTTGCCGCCCTCGCCATCGTCGCTGACCTTCTCGCCCGCGGTCTTCGGCGGCTTGGGGGTCGACGTCAGCACGGTCGAACCGGCGTGAGCCAGCCCCACCTCGTCGGCCTCGACACCGATATCGGCGAGTGAGAGGGTGGTGACCTCTTTCTTCTTGGCGGCCATGATGCCCTTGAAGGAGGGGAAACGCGGTTCGTTGATCTTCTCGTTGACGCTGACGATTGCCGGCAACGAGGCCTCGACGGAGAAGACCCCCTCGTCGGTCTCACGCTCACCGCTGATGGTGCCGCCCTCGACGGTGATCTTTCGCATGTGGGTGAGCTGGGGCAGCCCGAGGTACTCGGCGATGATCGCCGGGACCGCACCGCCGGTGCCGTCGGTGGCCTCGTTGCCGGCGATCACCAGATCGGTGCCCTCGATGGTGCCCAGCGCGCGGGCCAGGGCCCAGCCGGTCTGCACCATGTCGGAGCCGTGCAGGTTGGCGTCGAGCAGGTGAACACCCTTGTCGGCGCCCATCGACAGCGCCTTGCGGATGGCCTCGGTGGCCCGCTCCGGTCCGGCGGTCAGCACGGTGACGGTGCCCTCCCCGCCTGCGGCCACTTCTTTTTCCTTGATGAGCAGCGCTTCTTCGACGGCGCGCTCGTTGATCTCGTCGAGAACCGCATCGGCGGCGTCCCGGTCGAGGGTCCAGTCACCGTCGGAAAGCTTGCGCTCCGACCACGTGTCCGGGACCTGCTTGATCAGAACCACGATGTTCGTCATGGCTTGTCTGTGTCCTCCTGGCAGGCGTCGTGCGGGCCGGGATCGGGCCGCACTGTGAAACTTAATCCGCTGTCGGCACCATGTTACTAGCCGGTAACTTATGGGCCGTCGCTCCATGAGGATAGCGCCCCTGGCAGGTGTTCCCGCAGGCCCGTCGCAAGGGGCCGGGTTCGCGATGGGTTCGCGATTGCGGGGCGGCAAGGTTAGCCTGCCTTGCGATGAGCGCACATCTGACGGACCCCGCCGACGGCGGGCTTCCGCTGACCGGCGAGCGGACCGTTCCGGGCCTCGCGGTGGAGAATTACTGGTTCCGCCGCCACGAGGTGGTCTACCGCCGCTGCGCTGAGCTTTGCGCAGGTCAGCAGGTGTTGGAAGCGGGCTGCGGCGAGGGGTACGGAGCCGATCTCATCGCGTCGGTGGCCGCCCGGGTGGTGGCCGTGGATTACGACGCGGCGACGGTGGCGCACGTGCGAAGCCGCTACCCGCGGGTGAGTGTGCTGGCGGCCAATCTGGCAGCCCTGCCGATGCCCGACGCCTCCGTCGACGTGGTGGTGAACTTCCAGGTCATCGAGCATCTGTGGGATCAGCCACAATTCATTACCGAATGCTTACGGGTGCTGCGTCCCGGCGGGCTGCTGCTGATCTCCACCCCCAACCGGATCACGTTCACCCCCGGCAGCGACGTCCCGGTCAACCCGTTCCACACCCGCGAACTCAATGCCGCTGAACTGCGGGAACTTCTCACCGCCGGCGGTTTCCGGGTGCAGTCGATGAGCGGGGTTTTTCATGGCCCGCGCCTGGCCGACATGGACGCCCGGCACGGCGGTTCGATCATCGACGCCCAGATCGCCCGCGCGGTCGCCGACGCCCCGTGGGACGACGCACTGCTGGCCGACGTCGCCGCGGTCAGTTGCGAGGACTTCGAGATCATCGGCGAGGAGCGCAACATCGACGCGAGCCTGGACCTGCTGGCGATCGCGGTGCGCCCGTGACGCGCAGGCCTGGGGCGGGAGAACCGGTCCCTGGACAGTTCAGCCTGGTGCTGCACACCCATCTGCCATGGCTGGCCCACCACGGCCGCTGGCCGGTCGGCGAGGAATGGCTCTACCAGTCCTGGGCGGCGTCGTACCTGCCCCTGCTGCGGGTGCTGCGGACCCTGGCCGCCGAAGGCCGCCGCGGTCTGATCACTCTGGGGATGACCCCGGTGGTCACCGCCCAACTCGACGACCCCTACTGCCTCGACGGCATGCATCGCTGGCTGGCCAACTGGCAGTTGCGGGCGCTGGAGGCGGCCAACGTCCACACCCCCACCGGGGCGGCGCCCGGTACGGCAACCAGCCCGGAAGCATTGCGGCGGTTCGGCGTTCGTGAGTATGCCGAAGCCAGCCAGGCGCTCGAGGACTTCACCGCATTGTGGCGCCACGGCGCAAGCCCGCTGCTGCGCGAATTGATCGACGCCGACACGGTGGAACTGCTCGGCGGTCCGCTGGCGCATCCGTTCCAGCCGTTGCTCCACCCGCGGCTGCGCGAATTCGCGCTCCGGGAAGGCCTGGCGGATGCCAATCAGCGCCTGGGTCACACCCCGGTCGGCATCTGGGCGCCGGAGTGCGCCTACGCACCCGGCATGGAGCATGACTACGCCGCCGCCGGGGTCGGCCATTTCATGGTCGACGGACCGTCGCTGCACGGTGACACCGCGCTGGGCCGTCCGGTCGGCGACACCGACGTGCTGGCCTTCGGCCGCGATCTGCAGGTCAGTTACCGGGTGTGGTCGCCGAAATCCGGCTATCCCGGCCACTCCGCCTACCGCGACTTCCACACCTACGACCACCTCACCGGGCTCAAGCC
>JBAXUD010000095.1:0-9254 GCA_037129875.1 Mycobacteriaceae bacterium | reverse complement strand
CCGGCGGTGTCGATGACCACGACGTCGGCGCCGGACTCGATGCCCCTGTCGACGGCGTCGTAGGCCACCGAGGCCGGGTCGGCGCCTTCCGCACCCCGGACCACCTCCGCGCCGACCCGCACGGCCCACGCCTGCAACTGGTCGGCGGCGGCGGCGCGGAAGGTGTCAGCGGCGCCGAGGACGACGCGGCGCCCATCGGCCACCAGCACCCTGGCCAGCTTGCCGACCGTGGTGGTCTTGCCCGTGCCGTTGACGCCGACCACCAGCAAGACGGACGGTTTGTCGTCATGTGGCAGTGCCCTGATGGACCGGTCGAACGCGGGATTCAACTCCTGGATGAGAACCTGGCGCAGCACGGCGCGAGCCTGGGCCTCGTTGCGCACGTTGCCCGCCGCCATGCCCGCCCGGAGGTGCTCGACCACCGAGGTGGTGGTCGTCGGCCCGAGATCGGCCACCAGCAGGGTGTCCTCGACTTCCTCCCAGGAGTCCTCGTCGAGGTCGCCGCCGCCCAGCAGGCCCAGCATGCTGCGCCCGAACGCGTTCTGCGACTTGGCCAATCGGCCGCGCAGGCGTTCCAGCCGGCCCGCCGTGGGAGCGATGGACTCCAGATCAGGCGCCGCCGGCACGACGGTCTCGGTGACGATGTCGGTGCTGACGTCCTCGGCCACCGGCGGGTTGGGCAGCAGGACCCCGGTGTCGCGGGCAACCGTCTCGTCGATAACCGGTGGCTCGGGAAGCCTGACCTGCGAGATGGGGCGTTTGAGCGAGTCCCGCGGGATGGCGGCGTCGTCACCGACGCCCGGCCGGCCGGTTCCGAAGTCCGCTTCGAGGGGCTCCGGCTCGCGCACCGGAGCGCGCTCGACGGTGGCAGGTGCTGACGATTGTGTGAACGAGATGCCAGATTTGGCGGTGTAGCCACCCGACCGGTCGACCTGTGTGGGAGCCTCGATCTCAACGGTTTCGGGGGCGGAGCGCAGGCTGACCTGACTGCGCCGGTAAAGCACAGACCCGACGACCAAGGCGAGGATGGCGAGGATGGCGATGACCGCGATGGCGATCCAGAGACCCTGTGACACCGTGCCATTGTTCCAGGGTTTACCGCCGTGGCGTCGGGTCCCGGGCGAACTCGTCGAAGATCGCGACGGATGATCACGAACGCCGGGATGGCCTCACGCAAGTTGCGCCATATCGACGCCTGCCTGACCGGGCCGGTCGAGTATGTCGGCGTCACCACCGGCTTCGAACGCTTCACCCTTCCCTATAACGCCCTGACCCAGACCAGCCTCGCCGGCGTGAATCTGGGGACGACGTTCCTCGGCGCCCCTTTGCGGGCGCCGGTGCTCATCGGCGCGATGACCGGCGGCGCGGAGTTGGCGCGCACGATCAACCGGAACCTGGCCGACGCGGCCCAGAAACTGGGCATCGGCATGATGCTCGGGTCCCAGCGCATCATGCTCGGTGACGACCAGTCCGCGCGGACGGCCGCGGCCAGCTTCGAGGTCCGCGACCTGGCACCCGACGTGCTGCTGATCGGCAACATCGGCATGGCGCAGATGTCCGAGGACCTGGCACCCCGGCTGGCCGCCGCGCTGGAGCGGGTGGGCGCGAATGCCGTTGCGGTTCATACCAATCCGCTGCAGGAGGCCATGCAGGCCAACGGTGACACCGACTTCGGCGGCACCCTGGCCCGGTTGGGGCGGCTGGCCGAGGAGCTGAACTACCCGGTGCTGGTCAAGGAGGTCGGCCACGGGATCGGGGCGGCCGCCGCGCGGCAGCTGCGCGGTCTGCCGATCGCGGCGGTCGACGTCGCCGGCGCCGGGGGCACCTCCTGGGCCCGGGTCGAGCAGGTGGTGCGCTACGGGGAGGTGCGTTATCCGGCGATCGCCGACTGGGGCGTGCCGACCGCCCAGGCCCTGCAGGAGGTGCGCGAGACGCTGCCCGGGATGCCGCTGATGGCCTCCGGCGGAATCCGCTCCGGAATGGATGCCGCCAAGGCACTGGCGATGGGCGCCGACGTCGTCGCGCTGGCCCGCCCCTTGCTGGCACCGGCCATCGAGTCCGCCGCCGCGGTGGTCGACGTTCTCGGCGGATTCATCGAGGAACTCCGGGTGTGCCTGCACGGCTGCGGTGCCGCCGACCTCGCCGAGTTGCGAGGCATCGGGGTTGCGAACTCGTTCGGCTAATCTCCCCGACTCGCTCCGCACCTACCCGCCGGAAGAGAGCACCGCCGGGATCTCCTCGGATGAAGGACATCGCGGTCCTGCGGATCGCCCCCTTGTCCTCATTGGTGCCGTGCGGAATAGCCGTCCACGGCGCCAACGGGTCGGCGCCGGAACACAACAAGCGCGCGCTGCAGTACATCTCCACCGGGCAGGTTCCGGTGAAAGACCTTATTACGCGCCACATTCCGCTCAAAGATGTGCTCGACGCGTTCCAGATCGTCAAGAGCGGCGAGGCGATCAAGGTGACCGTCGAACCGGCGAGCAACGACTGAGGAGGCGGACCGCGGGCGGAGAATCCAACTATTTTCCGGTTTCTCACCTAACCGCCCAGCTGAGAAATTAATGTGGCCAGCATCACATGGCAGGGGTAGCCAACCGCCGACAGCAAGGGGAAGAACGATGCTGACCAAAGCCACGAAACTTGGTGCACTGGCCGCCGCTGTGGCGGCACCTGCGGTGCTTCTTCTCGGCGCGGGCACCGCGCACGCGAGCATGAACGCCTGGGGCAACCCCGCCCCCGGCGGCCTCGACGTGTGGGTCGTCACTTTTCCGGACAACCCCGCGGACACGGCACCCAGCGGCTGGTGCGTGTTCAACTCATCCGTGGTGGGCAACCCGGTGGGCAAACCCCTGCCGGCGATCAACGTCCCGTTCTACATGCCGGAAAACCCACCGGGGCAACAGTCTCAATCCCGACTCTGGTTCCCGAGCTATCCGACGGGTTCAACCTGGAACATCTCGGTGGAATGCCCCAACGCTCCCCCGCAATCCTCCCAACTCGTGTGGTGACTGCGCGAAGGGGATGACCAACCGTGACCCCCACGACCGTTCGCCGGCACTCCGGCCATAACCGCCACCGCGGCCAATGGTCGGGAAGTAGTACTCAAAAAGTGTGCGATCGGCGTGGGGTGATCGCACCTACATGTGGAAGCGGTCCATCGGGGGCTGCGACTTCATGAAGGAGAACGGCATGATCACCAATTCCGACGCCTCGACCGGCCGTGTTCCGGCAGCGTGGGCCGCCGGGGCCGCGGGACGAGCGGCCACCGAGTCGGCCTCCGATGGCGCGCCGTCGGCGACGTTCCGGGCGCTGGCCTGGTCGCAGGACGACGGCACCGACGGCGATCCCCTGCCCTACACCGGTGACGATTACACTGTGCCGCAGGACGATTCGGGCCCGACAGTGCAGATCCACGGCGATGTCAGCGAACTGGCCGCCGCGCCCAAGTCCCGGTCACCACTGCTGTTCGGCATCGCCGCCGCGGTGGCTGCGGTGGCCGTCGGCGGGCTGGCCCTCAGCCTCACCAACACGATCGGCACACCGCGCACGACCACCGTCCAGATCACTCAACCCGCGCAGACCAAGCCCGTCCCGCAGACGACCACCGCAAATCGCACCACCTCGCCGGCCCCGCTCGTCCCTCCACCGGCGAGGGCCGCAGCGCCGCCGGCCCCCCCCGTGCCACGGCCTGTGGCCTCCACGCCGCCGGCCGCGGCCTCCGCGCCACCGCAGGTGTCGGCCGCTCCACCGCAGGTGTCAGCCGTGTCGGAAGCGCCGGCCGTCGTCACAACCCCCGAAGTCACCGAACCTGCGCCGGCTCCCCCGCCAGTCGTCAAGCCCCCACTCGTGACCGGCTTCCTCCCGCCACAGCCGGTGATCCCGTTCCCCGACAGTCCCGTCATCGCCCCGGCACCGGTCGACGCGGCACCACCGGCTGCGCCGGGCTGGGTCCACCCCCAGCCTGCGATCCCGTTTCCCGACAACCCCGTGATCGCACCCCCGCCACCGTTCGCCGACACACCGGCCATTCCGGGCATCAACTACGTCCAGCCGTCCGTCACCGTCAACCCCTGATGCGGCGACGGAGTCCTGTCAATGTGAAAGCCGGGCAAACAAGTCGGTCAGCGCGGGCGCCCATCATCGGCAGCATGCCGATCTGTCGGGCGAAGGCGGCACCGTCGTAGTAGACGGTATTGCTGACCACTCGGCCGTCAGGCGCCAGCCGGATCACATCGCATCCGCGGATCTCGGTTCGCCGGCCAGTGGCGTTGATGCCCTGGAACGGGGACCCGTGAAGGTTCCTGCGCTCCACCACTGGACCACAACCTGCCCGAGCCGTCTTAGATCACGTTCTCCGCAGCGAGTAGGCAATCCGGGACAGCTGCGAAGAGTTGGTTGAACCACGAGCAAGGCCGAGACTCCATCGGGATGACATCCACTCAAACCGGTGTCCGAAAAGACCCCCGAAAACAATCTGAAAAAAGTGTGCGATGAGCGCGGGGTGATTGCACATACATATGAGAACAGCCCATCGGGGGCTGCGACCACACGAAGGAGATCGTCATGACTACTACTTCTGTCCTTGCCAAAATCGGTGCGGCGGCCGCCGCTGTGGCGGCGCCAGCGGTGTTGCTGCTCGGCGCGGGCACCGCCCAGGCGAGCATGAACGCGGTGGCCAACCCAGGCGCCGGTGGCGTTGACGTGTTCGTCACCACGTGGCCGAACAACGCTGCGGAAACGGCACCAAGCGGCTGGTGCCTGTTCAACTCTTCTGTGGTGGGCAACCCGGTGGGTAAGCCCCTGCCGGCGATCAACGTCCCGTTCTATCTTCCGAAGAACCCGCCGGGGGCAGTAACGTCCTCCAGACTCTGGTTCCCGAGCTATCCGACCGGTTCGACCTGGAACATCTCCGTGGATTGCCCCAACGGGTCCCAGACCTCCCAACTCGTGTGGTGACATCCGATCGGCTGACGCTCGAGGGCAAAGGTTAAGCGGCCCCGGCGGTCCGGTACCAGCGCGCAATGCCCGCTGGTACCGGACCCTTTTCACGTCCGTCCACGCAGATCGGGATTACGATGCGAGCGAACAGTTGATCGGCGGCGGGAGATCTCGTCATGACCGGAGCGCTGCCACTGTGGCCCGATGTCAGCGACGGCGACTTGGCGCGTGCCGCGGCAGAGGGCGATCGTCAAGCGTTCGCCGAAATTTATGACCGCTATGCCGACCGGCTTTACGACTTCTGCGTCGGGATGCTTGCGGACCGCGACGCTGCGGCCGACTGCGTGCAGGACACCTTCTGCGTCGCGGCGACGGATCTCGGGAGTCTGCGCGAACCCGAGAGACTTCGCCCCTGGTTGTACTCGATTACCCGACATCACGCGATGCGCTGCCTTCGGCACCGCTATCGCGAAGAGGTCTCCGATGCGGTACCCGACATGACATCCCACGAAGCGGGTCCGGAAGCGGTGGCCGGGCAGAGCGAATTAGCCCGCCTGGTGGACGAGGCCGCCGGCGGGCTCTCTGATCGTGACCGCGAATTGCTGGAGCTGTCCTATCGGCATGGGTTGGACGGCCCCGAACTGGCAGAAACCCTCGGGGTATCCCTGACCAGTGCGAACACCATGGTGTTCCGGCTACGGCAGACCGTCGAACGTTGCTTGGGGGCGCTGCTGGTAGCGCGCAGTGCCCGATCCGGGAAAGACGGGTGCCCGGAGTTGGTCGCAATACTCAAGGGCTGGGACGGACAGTTCACCGTTCTCATGCGCAAACGCATCGCCCGCCACGTCGAGTCGTGCAACCACTGCGCGCAGGAGCAGCGCCGCCGAGTCAATCCAGTCGCCCTTCTGGGCGCCGCCCCGATGTTCATCCCCGCCCCAGTCTGGCTGCGCAGCCAGACGCTGGACCGCGTGCAGCTGACGTCCGCGAGCAGCGGGATCGACGCGGCCGGCGGGGTCACCGGTCCCCAACGCGTCGGGACGCGGATCGCACTGATTGTCGGCGTCCCGCTCGTCTGCCTGGGCGCGACGATCCTCTGGTTCGCCCGCCCGAACACCCCGATTGCACCACTGGTCGACGTCGGAATCGATTCCACTCTCCGGGAATCGCCGCCTCCGGCGCCCACCGCGATCGCTACCCGGCCACGGCCCGCACAACCGGCGCCGGCGACGACGGCCGGCAGACCGATTCCGGTACCGACCCGTGCCGCTCCGGCCCCAGATGTCAGCACCCCAGGTCCGGCTCCTGAGGTCACCACCCCGAATCCGGCTCCCCCGAACCCAGCGCCCGAAGTCAATGCCCCGAAACCGGCACCGGCGGCCACGCCCCCGATCACCACTGTCCCGCCCGGGTTTCCCGCGCCCGTTCCGAATCCGAATCCGAACGTCACCCCGCCATGGCCCCAGCAGCCGAATCCGAACGTCACCCCGCCATGGCCCCAGCAGCCGAATCCGAACGTCACCCCGCCGGCTATCGAGATAACCCCATTTCAACAGCCGCCACTGCTGATCACCCTGGTGCCGCCCGCTCCCTGAGTTCGCGTCAGGACGCCGGGGCCACCACGTCCTGACCGCGCATCCGCTGGGAGATGACCGTGGTGATGCCGTCACCCTGCATGGAGACGCCGTAGAGCGCGTCGGCGATCTCCATGGTCGGCTTCTGGTGGGTGATGACGATCAGCTGCGACTGGGTCCGCAGCTGCTCGAACAGCCCGATCAGCCGGCGCAGGTTGACATCGTCGAGTGCCGCCTCGACCTCGTCCATCACGTAGAACGGCGACGGCCGGGCGCGGAAGATGGCGACCAGCATGGCCACCGCGGTCAGCGACTTCTCGCCGCCGGACAGCAGCGACAGCCGCTTGACCTTCTTGCCCGGCGGCCGGGCCTCCACCTCAACCCCGGTGGTCAGCATGTCGCCCGGATCGGTGAGCAGCAGCCGTCCTTCCCCGCCGGGGAACAGCGTGGCGAACACCTGGGAGAACTCCCGCTCGACGTCGGCGAAGGCCTCGGTGAACACCGCCAGGATGCGGTCGTCGACTCCCGAGATCACGTCGAGCAGATCCTTGCGGGCGGCCTTGACGTCCTCGAGCTGGGTGGACAGGAAGTTGTAGCGCTCCTCCAGCGCGGCGAACTCCTCCAGCGCCAGTGGGTTGACCCGGCCCAGTTCGGCGAGCTCACGCTCGGCGCGTTTGGCCCGGCGCTCCTGGTCGGCCCGGTCGAAGGGGATCGGGGTGGGCGCGACCACCAGCTCGCCGCGCTCCTTGGCCTGCTCATACTCGGCCGTCTCCAGCTCTGAGGGGGGCAGCGCCACCTCCGGCCCGTACTCGGCGATCAGGTCATCGCCGGCCATGCCGAACTGTTCGAGGACCGTCTGTTCGAGTTGCTCGATGCGCATGGCCGCCTGGGCCTTGGTGACCTCGTCGCGGTGCAGCGCGTCGGTGAGTTCGGCGATCCGGGCGCTCAGGGCAGCGGCTTCCTCGCGGGCCGCGGTCATCGCGGTCGCGCGTTGCTGACGTTCGGCCGCCAGCCGGTCGCGGGTGCGCGACGCCGCGGCAACCACTGCGGACAGCCGCCCGGCCAGCCGGCGCCCGCTCTCGGCCACCACCGCCGCCACGTCCGCGGCGTGCTGGCGTGCGGCCCGGGCGGCACTCGCACGCACCCGCGCCTCGCGCTCAGCCGCCGCGGAGCGCCGCAGCGAATCCGCCTTGCCGCGAACTGCATTCGCGCGCTCCTCGGCGGTGCGCACCACCAGTCTGGCCTCCACCTCAGTGGAACGTGCGGACTCTGCGGCGGCCTGGATCTGCTGACGCTGCCCCGGTGTGGTCTCGACGACGGTCTGGGTCTCCTGGGCCGCACGGAGTCGGCCCTCCAGTTCGCCGAGTTCCTCGATCGCCTGGGCGCGGCCGGCCTCCAACTCGTCGCGCTGGGCCCGCAGTCGCCGCCACTCCTCCTCGGCGACCCGGACCTCCTGCCCGAGCCGGCCCAGTTGCTCGTAGATGGCCGCCATCGCGGCGTCGGACTCGTTGAGCGCCGCCAGCGCATGCTCGGCGGAGTCCTGGCGGTTGGACTGCTCGGCCAGCGCACCGGCCAGCGCCGCAGCCAACTCGGCGACTTGGGTTTGCGCGGCGGCGAGTTCGGTGCGGGCCGTCTCGATCGCGCCGGCGATCTCCAGCGTGCTCGGTTTGCGGTCCGAGCCGCCGTCCACCCAACCCGCGCCCACCAGATCGCCCTCACGGGTGACCGCCCGCAGCGCCGGACGGGCCTCCACCAATTCCAATGCGGCCCAAAGGTCTTCGACGACAGCCACCCCGGCAAGCATCGCCGTCATCGCACCGTTCAGCCGCGCCGGCACGTCGATCAGGTCGAGGGCCCAGCGGGCCCCGCCGGGAAGGGGCGCGGACTCCTGACGCGGCGGGGCGGGCCAATCCGCCAATACGATCGCCGCCCGTCCGCCGTCGGCGTCCTTGAGTGACTGCACCGCTGAGCGTGCCGATCCGAAGCTGTCCGCGGCGACTGCGTCAGCGGCGTCCCCCAGTACCGCAGCCAGCGGGGTCTCGTATCCCGGATGAACCCGGACGAGCTTGGCGAGTGTTCCTAGAAGCCCTGCGCTGCTGCGGTTTTCAACCAGCCATGCCGCACCGTCCTTGCGAGCCAGGCCCACCGCGAGCGCGTCGATGCGGGCCTGCAAAGACGCCACCTCCCGCTCCGCGGCACGTTCGGCGGTCTGCAACTCGGCCACCCGTTCGTCGGCCAGTCGCAAGGCGGCCACCGTCCGGTCATGGTGCTCGTCGAGGCCGAGCTCACCCTGGTCCAGTTCGCCGACGCGGCTCTGGACATTCTCGAAGTCGGCCTTGGCCACTTCGGTTCGGGCGATTGCCTCCTCGATGGCAGCAGACAGCCGGGCCACTCCCTCGTCGATCGATTCGACTCGGGCGCGCCCGGTCTCCACCCGGCCTGCCAACCGGGCCAGCCCCTCACGGCGGTCGGCCTCGGCCCGCACGGCCGCCAGGTGCGCGCGTTCGGCTTCGGTTGCAGCACTTTCTTTTTCGGCAAGTTCGACCCGGGCGACGTTGAGCCGGCCGCGAGCCTGCTCAAGTTCGGCAAGCAACTGGCGCTCGCGCTCGGCCGCCTCGTCGGCCTCGGCTTCCAGCGCATCGGGATCGGGGCCGCCGCCGGTGGCCGGCTCGGTGTCGAGGTGCTGGGCCCGTTCACTGGCGATGCGGACGGTCGTGCTGACCCGCTCAGCCAGCGCTGAGA
>JBAXUD010000094.1:0-9277 GCA_037129875.1 Mycobacteriaceae bacterium | reverse complement strand
CGCCACAGTGCGGTGAGCGCCAACTGGATCCCCACCAGCACCGGCTGGATCCGGGCGATCCCGGTGAGCGGCTCCCCCACCTCCAGAACGTGGCGCAGCGAGAACCCGACCTTGTCGACGAAGACCGGCTCGAGCGCGTCGATCGCCGCGGCGAAGGCCGGCTCGTCGGCGATGAGTTGACGGCCCATCCCGGCCCACTGCGCGCCCTGGCCGGAGTAGACGAAAACCGTGCCCGGGCCCGGTGATGCCTCATGCGAGGCCACCACGCCGGGACCGGGTTGACCGGCGGCCAGCGCGCGCAGGCCTACGGCGGCCTCGTCGTGGTTGCGGGCGGAGACGGTGGCGACGATGCCGTACCGGCTGCGGTGGTTGAGGGTGGCGGCGACGTCGGCGATCGGGACCACCGCGCCGGCTCCCTGCATCCAGTCGGCGAGCACGCCGGCGGACGCTGCGACCCGCTGCGAGTTCTTGCCGGACACCACGAGCGTCGTCACCACAGCGCCGGCTGCCGGTGCCACCTCGGGGGTCGGGCCCTGCTCGAGCACGACGTGGGCGTTGGTTCCCCCCATGCCGAAGGACGACACCGCCGCGCGTCGGGGACCGTCGGTCTCCGGCCACGGGACCGACTTCGTGGGGATGAAGAACCGGGTGCCGGACGGATCAATCGCCGGGTTCCACTCGTTGAAGTGCAGATTCGGCGGGATGCGTGAATGCCGCAGCGCCAGAACCGCTTTGATCAAGCCGGTGATTCCTGCTGCAGCTTCCAGGTGACCGAAGTTCGACTTGACCGCGCCCAGCGCGCAGGGCACGTCGCCGCGGCCGTATGCCGCGGCCAGCGCATCGAATTCGATCGGGTCACCGAGGGCGGTGCCGGTGCCGTGGGTTTCGACGAAGTTCACCGATGACGCCGCGACGTCCGCCGCGCGCAGGGCGCGGGCGATCACTTCGCGCTGAGCGGGGGCGTTCGGCGCGGTGAGCCCGTTGGAGCGGCCGTCCTGGTTCAGCGCAGAACCGCGCACCACCGCCAGCACCCGATCACCGTCACGGACGGCATCGGTCAGTCGCTTGAGCACGATCACGCCCGCGCCCTCGCCGCGGACGAATCCGTCGGCTTGGGCGTCGAAGGCGTTGCACCTGCCGCGCGGTGAGAGCATGCCCCATTTACCCAGTGCCAGTTGGGTTTCCGGACGCAGGGTGAGGTTTACCCCACCGGCCAGCGCCAGATCGCTCTCTCGCATCCGCAGGCTCTGGCAGGCCAGGTGAACCGACACCAGCGACGAGGAGCACGCGGTGTCCACCGCCACCGCCGGACCGCGCAGACCCAGCAGGTAGGCAATGCGCCCCACCGTGACACTGTGCGCATTGCCCGTGGCGGAATAGGCGTCGATGGTGTTGAGGTTCTGCACGGCCAGGCTCTGGTACTCGTTGTAGTAGACGCCGAGCATCACCGCGGCCCGGGTCTCGCTGAGCCGATCCGGCGCCATTCCGGCGTTCTCCAGGGCTTCCCAGGCGACTTCGAGCGCCACGCGCTGCTGGGGGTCCATCGCGACGGCCTCGCGCGGGGAGATGCCGAAGAAGTCCGCGTCGAATCCGGCCACATCGTTGAGGAAGGCGCCCCACTTGGTGGGCATGCGGCCCGGGGCCATCGGATCCGGGTCGTAGAACGCCTCGGCGTCCCAGCGGTCCGGCGGAACAACCTTCACCGCGTCGGTGCCGTTTTCGAGGAACTCCCAGTACTGCTCGGGCCCGGCGATGCCGCCGGGCAGACGGCACCCGATCCCGATCACCGCGACCGGTTCGGCGCCGGAAATCCGGGAGGCTTTGTCGAACTGCTCGGACAGCGCACCGCGCTGCTCGGCCGTCATGGCCGAGATTCGGTCGAAGGTCGTCTTCATCGGGCTTCACCTTCCAGGCTTCCTTCGAAGCCGGTGCCTTCCGCGGTGGTTGATTCCACGCTGTCGAATAAAGCGTCCAGGACACTGAACGAGTCGTCGGTCATCTCCTCGGCCGTCTGCGCCTCGGGTTCGGGCTCGGGGGTGAGCAGTCCGGCCACGTGCTGCGCGAACGAGGCGAGCGTGGGATGGTTCCACAGCATCGTCGACGACAACTCCATCTGCACCAGCGCCTTGGCGTCGCGCAGCAGGGTCATCGCCATCATCGAATCCAGTCCCAGTTCCGGGAACGGCCGGTCGAAGTCGACCGCGGCTTCCGGCATCCCCAGTTCGCGGGCCAGGATCGCCCGCAGCCTGATCCGCAGTTCCTCGACGACCTGCCCGGCCGTCATCTGCGACCACTCCGGCACATCGACCGGTGCAGCGGCCGGTCCGGCATCGGCACCCGTCGGCACCGAATCCACCTGTGCGTACCGCAGACCGCGGATGTCGATGCAGGGGCTGCCGTCGGCCGCCCGCGCGGTGAGGTCGACCACCAGATCACCGTCGGGGGCGCTGCGGCGGCGCACGTCCACGACGGCATCGCTCGCCCGGCCTTCACTCCCCCCCACGGCCACCACGACACCCTCGAGGGCGGCGGGCAGCATCAGCGACTCCGAGCCGTCCAGCAGCCGGGCCAGATGCACCGCGGCGTCGACCAGTGCGACCACCGACGCGTCGGGCACGTGGACGTCCGCGCGCAGTCCACCGGGCACCGGTTCGCTGCTGGTGACGGCCCACTCGAACGGCCGACCTTCCACACCGGAGATGCGCTCCAGTTCGGCGATCGCTGCCGGATCCCAGGTGACCTCCGGCGCCTCCGGGTTGCCGGTCGTGGCCGCTTCAGCCGCCAGCGCCGGGATGATCCGGGCGCTGCAGTGCCGGATCCAGCGGTCGGCGGGGGTGTCCGGCCCAGGACTGGAGGAGATGGTGATGGAATCGCCCACTCCGTCAACGCTTGAGACAACGTGGATGACCCGCGGCGCTTCGGCGACGACCGGGTACTCGAACCGGACATCCCCCAGAGCGGGTGCATCCGACTGCGCCGCGGCGGCGGTGAGTGTCTGCAGCAGAACCGAGAACGGAACGACCTCGACACCGCGGACGCGGTGTCCACCCGGATACGGCTTGGCGTCGGGCAGCAGGGCCGCGCGCCAGGTGCGCCGGCCCGTCCCGCCGGTGTCGACAGGCTCGCCGAGCAGGGTCCCGAACACCGGCGGGGGCACCGCTCCGATGTCCGCTGCATCGCCGCCGGGAAGCAGATAGTCGATGATGGGCAGCGGGGCCCGCATCCGGTAGGCATCGGCCAGCCGCTGCCAGTCCGCGCCGGCCACGACGGACTGGACCCCGGCGTCCGGACTCAGGACAGCCGGCATCATCCGGATGGCGATTTCGTTCGGCATCGGTTGCAGCCCAGCAGATTTCGTGGTCGGTTGCTCGTCGGCCCAGGTCTTCCACAGACCCCATTCGATGACCGTGGCCGCCAGGCCGAGGGTGCGCCGGGCATAGGCCAGTGCGCCGAGGAACGTGTTGGCGGCGGTGTAGTGCCCGAGCCACCGCGACCCGAGCAGTCCGGTGATCGAGGAGAACAGCACGAATCGGCGCACCGGAGTTCGCAGCGTGAGCCGGTGCAGTACCGCGGCGGCATCGAGCTTGGACCCGAACATGGTGTTGACGTCGGCGTCGCTCATCTCGGTGAGCAGCGCCTCGCTCCCGGACAGCGCGGCCAGGTAGACGCCCTCCAGCGGTGGCAGGTCGGCGCCGAACCGCTTGAACAGCGCCGTCATCGCCGCCTCGTCGGCTGCGTCGGCGGTGGTTTCCACCAAGTCGGTGCCCAGAGCCTTCAGTTCCGTCGCGAGCTCGGCCAATTGCCCTGCCCCACTTCGGGATACCGCGACCACAGTGGAGGCGCCCATCTCGGCGAGCTGGCGGATCAGATACGGCCCGACGTTGCCGGTGGCGCCGATCACCAGGTGGCTGGAGTCACCCTCGAACCGGGTGAGGGCAACCGCCGGCACGGGGCTGCGCTGCAGGCGGGGCACATGACGCAAACCCCTGCGATAGACGGCCTGGTCGTCGGCACCGGCATGGATCTCGGCGGCCAGGATCCGCGCGACCAGTTCGGCCGGCGCCGACTCGTCGACGTCGACGATGCCGGCCCAGATCTCCGGGTGCTCAAGCCTGATCGTGCGGCCCATGCCCCACAGCACGGCGTGCGCCGGATCCGCCCGGTCACCCTCCTCGATCGGCTGGGCGTTGCGGGTCAGGATCATCAGCCTGGGCGGCTCGGCCATGCCGGCCAGCACGGTGAGCAGCCGTCGTGCGGAGTTGAACAGCCGATAGCCCGCGGCGGCGTCGATACCGGCCAGTGCCGCGGGCGCGTAGAGCACGTAATCGGCGCCGGTCAGCGACGTCCGCAGCGCATCGTGCTCGCCGGCTTCGAGTTCGGCGACGGCCAGCGGCCGGGAGTCCGGCCCCAGCAGCGCCGCCAGGTCAGCTGCCGACTCGCCCTCGCCCAGCACCAGCCAGCGGCTCTCGCCGCCGGCCGCGGGCAGGTCGCACACCGGCCAGGTCAACTGGTGGAACCAGTCGCCATCGGAGCCGGCACGCGGCGTGGCGGGTGCCGCAACGCTGCGCTCGGCGGGAGCAGCTGAGACATCGAGCCAGTGCCGGGTGTGGTGCCAGGGGGTGGTCGGCAGCGCCGTACGCGGCTCAGCCGGATGCGGCGCCTCGGGCGGGCGCACCGTGTGGGTGGCGTTGAGATTGGTGTGGAAGGTGAACGTGTCGTTCGTGTCGCGCTGCAGCGTTCCGAGGGTGTGGTGATGGACGCCCTCGAGGCTCTGGTCGACTGCATAGCTGAGCAGCGGGTGCGGGCTGACCTCGACGAAGACGGCGTGCTGCGCACCCGCTGCGGCAACGGCCTGGGTGAACCGCACCGGGTTGCGGAGATTGGCCACCCAGTGCTCGGCGTCGAAGGCCGCGGTCCCGGACCCCGATCCACTCCCCGAGTCGCTGCGCTCCTGCCCGCCGGACCCATCCCCCGAGTCGCTGCGCTCCTGCCCGCCGGACCGCCCGCCGGTGGTGACGAACACCGGGATGCTCGGCGGCCGGGGCGACAGGTCGGCAAGTTCGGTGCGCAGGTCGCCCAGTACCGGGTCGATGATCGAGTGGTGCGAGGCGACGTCGACGTCGACCCGTCGGGCCAGCCGGTCCTGTGCGGACACCACCGCGATGACGGCGTCGACCTGATCGGGCGGACCGGCGATGACGACCTGGTGTGGCGAGGCCTCCACCGCGACGGTGACCTCGGGGTAGCCGGCGAGCAATTCCTCGGCGGCGGCTCCGGACAATTCCAGCAGAGCCATCGCGCCCTGACCGGACAGCCGCGACATCAACCGCGACCGGGTGGCGATGACTTTAAGACCGTCGGCCGGGCTCAGCGCACCGGCCACCACCGCGGCGGTCACCTCGCCCATGGAGTGCCCGATCACCGCGTCCGGCACCACGCCGTACGCCCGCCACAGCGCGGTCAACGCCAACTGCACGCCCACCAGCACCGGCTGGATCCGGTCGATGCCGACGACGGCCTCGCCGCTCTCGAGGATCTGACGCAGTGAAAACCCGACCTGCGCGACGAACACCGGTTCCAGCTCGTCGACGGCGGCGGCAAAGGCCGGTTCCTCGGCCAGCAGCCGCTGTCCCATGCCGGCCCACTGCGAGCCCTGCCCGGAGTAGACGAACACCGTGCCCGTCCCGCACCCTCCGCCGTGCGGCGCCACCACGCCGGGAGCCGGGTAGCCGCCGGCCAGCGCGCGCAGCCCCTCCACCGCCTGCCGGCGGTCGCCGGCGGTGACGGTGGCGAACAGCGGATACCGGGCCCGGTGGTGATTCAGGGTGTGCGCGACGTCCACCAGACGCAGGTCAGTGCCGTCCGGGCCGTCCAGCCATTCGGCCAGCCGCCCGGCCGTCGCGGCGATTCGTTCCGCGCTGCGACCACTGACCACCAGGGTGCTGACCGGTGGCTCCGGTTCGTTGGCAGCGGGTTCGGTGACCGGAGCCTGCTCGATGAGGATGTGGGCGTTGGTGCCGCTGACCCCGAACGAGGACACCGCGGCCCGGCGCGGGCGGCCGACGTCGGGCCAATCCATCGGCTCGGAGGCGATGACGAACTTCGACGCTCCTGGACCGGCGTGCGGGGTGAGCTTGGTGAAGTGCAGCTGACGGGGAATGTGCCCGCGGGACACGCTCAGGACGGTCTTGATGAAACCGGTCACCCCGGCCGCGGATTCCAGATGGCCCAGGTTGGTCTTCACCGAACCCAGCACCAGCGGCGCGGAGCCGTCGCGGTCGCCGTAGACCTCGCTCAGAGCATCCAGTTCGATCGGATCGCCCAGGGGTGTGCCGGTGCCGTGCGCCTCGATGTAGTCGACCTCGGAGGGGGCCAGCCGCGCCGCGTGCAGCGCCTGGCGCATCAGGGCCTGCTGAGCCGGGCCGTTGGGGACGGTCTGGCCGCTGCTGGCACCGTCCTGGTTGACCGCCGACCCGCGGATCACGGCCAGCACCGTGTCGCCGTCGCGCTGCGCGTCCTCGAGGCGCTTGAGCACCACGACGCCGCAGCCCTCGCTGCGCACATAGCCGTTGGCGTCGGCGTCGAAGGACTTGCAGGTGCCGTCCGGGGACAGCATCCCGAACCGTGAGCACGCGATGCTGTTCTCCGGACTCAGGATCAGGTTCACCCCGGCGGCCAGGGCGGCGTCACTTTCCCTGCGGCGCAGGCTTTCACACGCCAGATGGATGGACACCAGCGACGACGAGCACGCGCTGTCCAGGACCACCGCCGGGCCGCGGGCGCCGAGGAAGTACGACAGCCGTCCGGCGGCGAAGTTGGGCGCGTTGCCGAATGGGATGTAGGCGTCGATCTGCTCGCGGCGCAGCTTGGAGGCCACCGAGTGGTAGTAGTCGTTGGTGGTCAAACCGATGAAGACGCCGGTCTGACTGCCGCGAATCGACTGCGGGTTGATCCCCGCGTTCTCCAGTGCCTCCCAGGCGACTTCGAGCAGCAGTCGCTGCTGGGGGTCGATCGCCGCAGCTTCGCGGGGGGCGATGTTGAAGAATTCGGCGTCGAACTCGTCGGGCTGCCAGGAGGTCAGGAAGCCGCCGTTGCGGTTGCAGATGGTGCCCGGCACGGTGTGGTCGTCGGAGTAGTAGGCATCGGCGTCCCAGCGGTCGGCCGGCACCCGGATCACGCCGCTGCCGCCCTCTTCCAGCAGCGTCCAGAATTCGTCGGCGTTGTTCACCCCGCCAGGCAACCGGCAGCCGATACCCACCACCGCGATCGGCTCGGTGGAGGCCTTCTCGGCGATCGCCAGGCGCGCGGTCAGATCATCGATCTTGCGCAGCGCCTCGGTGATGATCGCGCGACGGTCAGGCGTCGGGGCTGTCATGGGTTAGCTCAGCCTCTCCGATAGTTGCTGCAGCAGTTCGTCTTCGGCGAGGTCGCCGTATTCATCGGCGAAGTCACCGTCATCGGACGCCTCGGCGACGGAAGCTGTCTCGGGCAGCTTCGCCGCCAGGTATCCGACGAGTTGGTCGACGGTGGGATAGTCGAAGATCACCGAGGCGGGGAGTTCCTCGCCGAGGGTGTCGCTGAGCGATCGCCGCAGAGCAACGCTCATCAGGGAATTCATGCCGGACTGGAAGAACCCGGCGGCGGGGTCCAGCAATTGCGGCGAGGCGAGGCCCATCGCCTCGGCAACCAGCGCGCAGACCTGGTCGGCGAGCATTCTCCTGCGCTGCTCGGGCTCGCAGTCGGCCAGTTCTGCACGGAACCCGGTTGCCATGGAGATGAAATCGTCGGCCGGGTCGGTGATCAACTCGTCGACGATGTGCAGCGATGTGCGGCTGCGGTAGGCGCCGGCCAACCGATTCCAGTCGGCGGACACAACCGCACAACAGACCGGTGCATCCGGACCGGTGAGCACCGACAGCGCGCGGATCGCGGCGTCATCGGGCATGGGCAGCAGACCCGAATCGAGAGTGACCTGTCGTTCGGAGTCGGACTGGTTGTCCGCCAGGGATTTCCACCAACCCCACTCGACGGCGGTGGCGGGCAGGCCGGCAGCCCGGCGCGCGTAGGCGAATGCGTCCAGGAACGTGGTGGTCGCCGCGTAGTGACCCAGCCATCGCGAGCCGAGCAGCCCGGAGATGGAGGTGAACAGGACGAACTGGCGGACGGGGTGCCGCAGCGACAGCGTGTGCAGCAGCCAGGCCGCGTCCAGTTTCGGCCGGAACATCGCGTTGACGTCGTCGTCGGTCATGTCGCGCAGGGTCGTCGGTCCGCCGCCGAACGCGGCCAGGTAAATACCGGCCAGCGGGGGCAGATCGGCGCCGAAACGGTCGAACAGCGCGCTCAGCGCAGTTTCGTCGGAGGCGTCGGCTGCGACACTCACCAGCCGGATTCCCCGTTGCGACAGCGTCTCGGCCAGTCCGTCGAGCCGGGTTCCCGGGTTCCGCGACACGGCGACGATGGTGGTGGCGCCCTGCCCGGCGAGGTAGCCGATCAGGTGCGGGCCGATGTTGCCGGTCGCACCGACGACGAGGTGGCTGCCGCCGGGATCGAGCCGAACCCCTCCGGTGGCCGCTGCGGTCGTGTGCCGCAGTCGAGCGACGCGCCGCACCCCGGCGCGGTAGACGACCTGGTCCTCGGAGCCCCCGCTGCGCGCCTCGGCCAGCACCAACGAGGCGGCCAGTTCGGCGGGCACCGATTCGTCGAGGTCGATGACACGACCCCAGATCTCGGGATGCTCCAGGGCCAGCGTCCGGCCCAGGCCCCACAGCACCGCGTGCGCGGGGTTGGCCCGGTCCCCCGCGTCGATGGGCGCGGCGTTGCGGGTGAGCATGGTCAGCGTCGGCGGCAGCGGTCGCTGCGCCATCGCGGCGGCGAGCGTGCGGGCGGCGGTGAAGATCCGTCTGCCGGCCGCCGGTACCCAGGTAGCGCCTCCGGGGCCGGGCATCTCAGGCGCGTAGAGGACGTCGGTCACACCGGCGAGGTCGGCGATGACCGCGTCGGGGTCCTCGGCCAGTTCCGATGGCCGGACCACGGTCACGGCCGCCTCGCCGCCGAGCCGTCGGCCGAGCTCCGCACCGAGCGCATCGTCGGCGATCACCAGCCAGCTGTGGCCGTCGTTATCGGTAGGCCCGTCGGCCAACTGGCTTGCCGGCCAATGCAATTCGCAGACCCACTCGGCCGGCACCACTGATGCCATCGGGTGGCCCCCGTAGGTGATGCGTTCGGCCGCAGGGCGTTTCGGCGGTTCCGGCACCCAGTGGGTGCTGTGGTGCCACGG
>JBAXUD010000093.1:0-9371 GCA_037129875.1 Mycobacteriaceae bacterium | reverse complement strand
ACCCGTGGTGCTGACGATGATGGACGGCCGGATCACACACGACGCGCGGTGAGTAGAGAATGGCCCCTATGGCGTTCAGCGGATGGCCCGTCGAGGCGGTCGAGTTCTACGACGGACTGCAGGCCGACAACTCCAAGCCCTACTGGCAGGACCACAAGGCTGTCTACGAGCAGTGCGTGCGGGCGCCGATGGAGCAACTCCTCGCCGAACTCGCCGACGAGTTCGGAGCCGGCAAGCTGTTCCGGCCCTACCGCGACGTCCGGTTCAGCGCGAACAAGGAGCCCTACAAGACCAGTTGCGCGGCCACCCTCGGTCAGGGCGTCGGGCAGGCTTATGTGTCCTTCTCGGCGGACTGGCTGTCCGTTGGCGGTGGCCTCTACATGCCCGAACCCGCGGCTTTGCAGCGCTACCGCACCGCGGTGGATCGGGAGAAGTCCGGAACCCAACTCGCCCAGATCGTCGACGATCTGCACAAAGCGGGATATCAGACGATGGCCCACGAGGTGCTCAAGACCGCACCGAAGGGCTTCCCCAAGGACCACCCGCACATCGACCTGCTGCGCCACAAGGGCATCGCGATGATGAAGGACTGGCCGGTCGGGGCGTGGCTCGGTACTGCCAAGGCCAAGGACAAGGTGATCAGCACCCTGCGCGCCGGTGTGCCGCTCAATGAGTGGCTCAGCCGCTATGTCGGCTGAACGCATGAGCCCGCCTGTGTACGACCTTGTTGTCGTTGGCGCCGGCATCGTCGGATTGGCGGTGGCCCGGGAGTGGATCGGCCGTCGGCCCGACGACATGGTGGCCGTACTGGAACGCGAGGCCGCGCCGGCCCAACACCAGACCGGCCACAACTCGGGCGTGATCCACGGGGGCATCTACTACCAGCCCGGCTCGTTGAAGGCGCGGCTGTGTGTTGAAGGCGCGCGACTGATGTACGAGTACTGCGACGAGAACGCGATTCCCTACGAGAAGTGCGGCAAGCTGATCGTGGCTCTCGACGCCGGCGAACTGCCCCGCCTCGACGACCTGGAAGCACGCGGCATCGCGAACGTGGTACCGGGGCTGCGCCGGATCGGCGCCGAAGAGATCTCCGCGATCGAACCGAATGCCGTTGGGCGCCAAGCGCTTCACGCTCCGAATACCGGAATCGTCGACTACGCGCTGGTGGCCCGGTCGATCGCCGCCGAACTGCAGGGCAACGGCGTGCAGGTGCGTTACGCGGTTCCAGTGGAATCAATCGACGGGGCAGCACCCGCAACCGTGCACACCGCCGATGGCCCGGTCGCCGCGCGGACGGTGATCGTCTGTGCCGGGCTGTGGGCCGATCGGCTCGCCCGAAAAGCCGGTGCCGCACGCGACCCGCAGATCGTTCCGTTCCGCGGCGCCTACCTCGGCCTGCGACCCACTCCGACGCCGCGAGTCAACGGCATGATCTATCCCGTGCCCAACCCCGAACTGCCGTTCCTCGGCGTACACATCACCAAGCACATCAACGGAGGCGTCACCCTGGGGCCGACGGCGATGATGGTCGGGGCCCGCGACGCCTACTCGCTGCGACGAATCAGCGGACGCGACACCTGGGAGTCACTCGCCTGGCCGGGCACCTGGCGGGTAGCCCGGAAGTACTGGCGGGTCGGTATCGACGAGATGCGGATGGCTGCCAGTCGACGGGCGTTCGTCGACGCGGCCGCCCGGTATATGCCCGGGTTGTCCTTCGACGATCTCGACGGCACCTCTCATGCCGGGGTGCGCGCGCAGGCCGTCGGCCGCGATGGTGCGCTGGTCGACGACTTCGTGTTCTCCCACGACAACGCTGTCACCCACGTGCGAAACGCCCCTTCGCCGGCGGCGACATCGGCATTCGCATTGGCCCGTGAGGTCGTCGACCGGGTGATCGCGAACTGAGATTGGGTGAGCGCCGGTTGGCGGGCGCACCGCGACCGGTAGCCTTAGCCCCGATGTCTGGCGAGTCGTCGAGGAGCAAACGCGGGGAGGGTGCCCGCGTCTCCTACGCATCCGCCGGAGTGGATATCGAGGCCGGTGATCGCGCCGTCGAACTGTTCAAACCGCTGGCCAAGCGCGCCACCCGGCCGGAGGTACGCGGCGGCCTGGGTGGATTCGCCGGCCTGTTCGCGCTGCGCGGGGGATATCGCGAACCCGTCCTGGCATCGTCCACCGACGGTGTGGGCACCAAGCTCGCCATCGCGCAGGCCATGGACATCCACCACACCGTCGGCCTTGACCTGGTCGCCATGGTGGTCGATGACCTGGTGGTCTGCGGCGCCGAACCGCTGTTCCTGCAGGACTACATCGCCGTCGGACGCACTGTCCCGGAGCTGGTCAGCGCCATCGTCTCCGGGATCGCGGACGGATGCGTGATCGCCGGATGCGCGCTGCTGGGCGGGGAAACCGCTGAACACCCCGGCCTGATGGAGCCCGACCACTACGACATCTCGGCCACCGGCGTCGGCGTCGTCGAGGCCGACGACATCCTCGGACCCGACCGGGTCCGCCCCGGCGACGTCATCATCGCGATGGGATCCTCCGGACTGCACTCCAACGGCTATTCGCTGGCCCGCAAGGTGCTGCTGGAGATCGATCGGATGGACCTGGCCGGCCATGTCGAGGAGTTCGGCCGGACCCTGGGCGAGGAGCTTCTGGAGCCCACCCGCATCTATGCCAAGGACTGCCTCGCGCTGGCGGCGGACACCAAGGTCAGCACTTTCTGCCACGTCACCGGCGGCGGCCTCGCGGGCAACCTGGAACGGGTCATCCCGCAGGGGCTGGTCGCCGAACTCGATCGCGGAAGCTGGACTCCCGCACCGGTTTTCGGTCTTATCGCCCAGCGCGGGCGCATCGAACGCGCCGAAATGGAGAAGACGTTCAACATGGGCGTCGGGATGGTCGCGCTCGTGGCACCCGAGGACACCGACCGTGCCCTGGCGATTCTTACCGCCCGCCACCTGGACTGCTGGGTACTGGGCACCGTCGCCAAGGGCGCCACCAGAGCCAAGGATGCGCCGCGCGCCACGATGGTGGGACAGCACCCGCGGTTCTAGACCGGACGGCAGGGGTCGAGATCTACAGCGGCTGCTCAGCGCCGCCAGTCGTCATCGTCTTCGTACGGTTCCTCGAGACCGTTGACCGACTGCCCGGGCGCACCATCACCCGAACCGGCCAGCTCCTCCCGGAGCCGGTCGAAGTCAGTTTGCGGAGAGCTGTATTTCAGCTCTCGGGCAACCTTGGTCTGCTTTGCCTTAGCCCGGCCGCGGCCCATGGGGGAACCCCCTCGCGCAATAACGGAGCGGCCCGAAATCGGGCGGCTCCGATCTAATGTGGTTTTTGTCCTGACCACACTTTACCGTGCCGCGCACGGAAGTGTCGGTAGGGGCGTTCGCCGTGCGGTGAAGTCAGCTGCCGTTGCGGTTTCTTAGACCAAGCCGTTGGACCGCCAGCCGGCCTGCGCCGGTGGCGTCAGCCGGCGGCAGGGAGTCCGGATCCATTCGCGCCGTGACCGGGTGCTCGCCGCCGGTTGTCAGTTCGGTGTCTGCGGGAATGCCCCGTTTGACCAGCGCCAGCGCGATCGGACCGAGGTCGACATGGTCGGTGACGGTTCCCAGACGTCCCACCTGCCGGTCGCCGACCAGCACCGGATCGCCCGTCGCGGGCCGCTCCGGCGAACCGTCCAGGTGCAGCAGGACCAGCATGCGGGGGGGCCGGCCCAGGTTGTGCACCCGCGCCACCGTTTCCTGGCCGCGGTAGCACCCCTTGTCCAGGTGCACGGCGCCTTCTCCGGGTGGCCCGATCCAGCCCACCTCGTGGGGGATCGTCCGGTCGTCGGTGTCGACGCCCAGCCGGGGCGCCACGGCCGCCACCCGGAGGGCTTCATAGGCCCAGATGCCCGCGCGCCGCACTCCGGCCCCGGTCAGCCGATTCAGCCACTGCTCCTTGTCCTCCTGCGGCACCAGCAGGTCGAGGTGCAGCTGTCCGGCTGGTGCCGGTAGCCGGCGCAGGAAACCGCCACCGGCCAGTGCCACGGCCGTAGACTCCGGCGGCAGCACGTCGCAACCGAGCGCAGCAAGCACCGCCGGATCGGCCAGCCGGGGACCGAGCAGCGACAGCACCGCCAGATCCGCGGCAGCGGCCTGCACGTCGGACCAGAAGACCATCTTCTTCAGGTAGGCCAGCAGCGGTTCGCCGCGCCACGGCTCGGTGTCCAGATAGGTCACCTCGCCGATTTCGGTCTGCAACCAGTGGTCCTCCACCCGGCCCTGACCATCGAGGCTGAGATTCTCGGTGCAGGCGCCGTCCGCTGCCTCGGCGACGTGCTGTGTGCAGATCGCGTGCAGCCACGGTCGGCGGTCGGCTCCGGTCAGCGCGATCACGCCACGGTGGGAACGGTCGATCACCACTGCGTCGTGTTCGGCGGCGCGCTGCTCTCCGAGCGGGTCGCCGTAATGCCACACCGCCCCGGCGTCGGGCGAGGGATCGGGTACGGGCACGGCTGACACCCCTCAACTGTACGAGCAGCAAGTAGGCTCTGAATCCATGTCGGGACAGGCCTCCGTGCTGGTCACGCTCGACGGGGTCGTCCGGGATCCGGCGCAGCCGCTGCTTTTCGCCGACGACCTCGCGGCCGTGCGGGGTGACGGCGTGTTCGAGACGCTCCTGGTGCGGGACGGACGGGCCTGTCTGGTCGAACCGCATCTGCGCCGGCTGGTCCAGTCCGCGGCCATGGTGGATCTGCCTGAGCCGGATCTGGCTGCCTGGCGGGGTGCCATCGGCGTCGCCGCGGCCCGGTGGGCGGCGCAGACAGGCGACGAGGGAGCCCTGCGGCTGGTCTACAGCCGCGGCCGCGAGGGCGGGTCGGCGCCGACTACCTACCTGACCATCAGCGCGCTGGCGGCGCGGGTCGACGTCGCCCGCCGCGACGGCGTGTCTGCCGCAATGCTTGCCAGGGGCTTGGCGGCCACCGGCGTGGAGACGATGCCGTGGCTGTTGGCGGGCGCGAAGACGTTGTCCTATGCGGTGAATATGGCCGCGTTGCGCCATGCCGCCCAGCTCGGCGCCGACGACGTCATCTTCGTCAGTTCAGACGGCTACATCCTGGAAGGCCCGCGCTCGACGGTCGTGATCGCCGCCCCGGGCGCCGATGGACGGCCGTGCCTGCTGACCCCGCCGCCCTGGTATCCGATCCTGCGCGGTACCACCCAACAGGCACTGTTCGAGGTCGCCCGTGACGCCGGATACGACTGCGACTATCAGGCGCTGCGGGCCGCCGATCTGTATGCCGCACAAGGGGTCTGGCTGGTATCCAGCATCACCCTGGGTGCCTTGGTGCACACCCTCGACGGGCGGCCGCTTGCGCCGGCTCCGTTGCGCGCGAACGTGGCGTCGCTTGTCGAGGCCGCCATCCTCAGCGATCGCTGACCGCGCCACATCGATGATCGCTTACCGCGCTACATCTATGATCGCTGACCGCGCTACATCGATGATCGCTGACCGCGATAAGCCCTTGGCGTACCCGGCCCGACGCGAGTACGGTCGGCCGTACACAAGGAAGGAGGTGGTCTGGGAATTTGAGTACTTTTTGGACATGTGAGGTGGCTGCCCGCTAGCAGCACCACGCCGCTGAACGAAGTGAAGCGGCGAATGCGACACAGGTGCCGGAAATCACCTGCGCGTGCGTGCGCTGGCGAATTCCAGGCAGCTACCCGGCCCCCGAGCTCCCGGTTCGTCCAACTGGGGTATACGGCTCGGGGGCCGTTCCATATCTGGCCCCGCTGGCCTATTTCCTGCGACGCCGCCGCCGTGCGGGAATACCCGCCGACCGCTCGAGGTCGGCCAACGCCGGCTCGATCGCCTCAGCGAGGTCCGCTAGATCGTCGGCGACCTCCGGGGTGCTGACGAATCCGAAGTCGAGCCAATCCCGGTAGCTGAAACAGGTGACGTTCAGCGCCACATCCATCAACAGCGGGCCGATCGGCGTGAACTGCTCGAGCACCGCACCAGCGGCGTACAGCGGGATGGGTGGGCCCGGAACGTTGGACACCACCAGGTTGATCGGCGGGACGTTCTCTCCGAGCCGGCTCGCGGTGTAGGCGCGGACGGCGAGCCGGAACAGGCCAGGCGGCGTCGTCTCGGTCAGGCTCATGATCTGATGTGCCGTCATCGCCTCCGACATCTGTTTGGCGGCCTGAGAGGAACGGTAGATAGCCCTGATCCGCTCAGCGGGATCGGCGACCTCGGCCGGCAGACCCACCGTCATCGAACTGATGGCATTGCCCACTGCGGTCCCGCCGGAACGCGTCGACACCGGTACCTGAGCCACCAGCGGTCTATCCGGCAGTTCGCCGCGGCGGTCCAGATAGGTCCGAAGCGCCCCGGCCACGATCGCCAGCACGACGTCGTTCACCTTCACGCCGTAGGCGTTCTTGACCGCCTTGATCCGCTCGAGTGGCAGCCGCGCCGAAGTGACGCGGCGCTGTTGGGAAATCGGCGCGTTGAACCGGGTGGTCGGTGCTTCGAAATAGCCGGGTGGTTTCTCCGGGATGCTGCGCACCGCCAGCTGCTGCCGAACGGTCTGGTCGAGTAGCCGGACGATGCGGTAGGGCGTCATGACGGCGACGTTCAACGCCGCACCGGCCAGGCGCCATTCCGGGCGCGGGAGAGCCGGTGTTCGCCGCGGCGGTGGGGCGGTGACTTTCGGCGGTCGCGGTTCGGCGGAGACATCGAAGAGGATTTCGCTGAGCCCCGCACCGGACACGCCGTCGACCAGACAGTGGTGGATCTTGGTCAACAGCGCGACCCGACCGTCGTCGAGTCCTTCGATGAACCACATCTCCCATAACGGTTTAGCGCGATCCAGGTGGTAGGACCACAGTCGCCCGACCAGTTCGTCAAGTTCGGCTCTGCCACCCGGAGAGGGCACGGCGATATGCCGGAGGTGGAAATTCAGGTCGGGCTCATCCTCGACGAACCAAGGCCGGTCCAGTCCGAAAGGAACCTCTGCCACGCGGTATCGCAACTGCGGCAGCTCCGCCAGCCGCTCGGCGACCAGTTCCTGCACTCGGGCGAAGGAGAAGTCGGGCGCCTTGAGGGGGTCGCAGATCGCCAGGGCACCGATGTGCATGTGCCAGGCCGGCGTTTCGGCGAACCAGAACGCCGCGTCGGCGCCGGACATGCGGGGCATGGCTGCCAGGTTAGGTCAGGGTGCGGCCGGTCCGGGCGCCAACGTGGAACAGGCCTTCATCGCTTTGTCCCAGTCCGCCTGATCAACCCCGGCCGGCGGCCCCAGGACCGCGGCGGGACCGCCCGAGTCGGGCACGCCGTTGGCTTTCAGGCACTCCGCGAGCGACCCGTGCGGGGCCGGCATCGGCTCCCAATCGGTCGTGGTGGGTTGCGAGGGCGACTGTTTGGCTGAACAGGCGGCGATCAGCAGCGCGGCGCTGATGGTTGTGGCGGTTCTCAGTAGCTTCATCCCACATGCCTCGTCAGTCGGGCGGAAAGGTGCGGTATCAGGCCGCCGTCGGCGTCGACACGCTCCTCGACATAGGCCAGATCCCCGCCGTCGACGATGCCGTATAGCCGTTTGGCTCCGCCGACCAGCATGCCGGAACTGCTGCGGGCAAGCGCGTCGGTCACCAGTTCCCACGACGACTGCGTTCGGGGGTGGCCGTAGAACAGTTCGACGTAGCCGGCGGAATGGGCCAGCAGCAACTCGATCGCCTGGGTCTCCGCAGGGTCGACCGGATCGTGGACGAACCGCCAGAATCCGGTTTCACGCAGGCCCGGGCCCTCGTATTCGCCGGCCTCGTCAAGACGCCAGGACCGGGCTTCCCAATTGAGGTAGTCCGCGCCTTCGTGCGAGACGATGATCTGCTGGCCGAATCGGTAGTCGCCGTGCGGGGACCTGCCCTCGCCCTCGCCACGCCAGACACCGACCAGGGGAAGCAGTGCCAGCAGTGCGTCGTTCAGGTCGGCACCCTGGCGCAGGTTGGCGGTGTCGGCGACCGGAAGGTCGTCGAACACCGGGATGTTGCGACTGGCGGTCTGCTTGGCGCGCTCGATCGCGGCCGCTACCGCGCGATCGCCGCTGCCCTTGACGTCACCGTCGCTCACGAATCATCGGTAATCAGACGGTAGACCGCGTACACCGCGAACCACGTGATCACCACGACCGCCACGACCAGCAGGAACTCAAAGAACAAGACCACGCGCTGAGTCTATCGCCCGGGGTGCTGCGCGGTCAGGCGACCTTCACGTCGATCTCGTGGATTCCCGCGCCTGCGGGTGCGAGGGTGACATCTCCCTGGCCGACTCGTGAGAGAGCCCGGACGGTCCAGGTGCCGGGTGCGGCGAAGAAGCGGAAGTCACCGGTCGACGACGCGATCAGCTCGGCGGTGAATTCGTTGGAGTCGTCGAGCAGGCGCACGGACGCGCCGCCGACCGTCTGACCGGAATCGTCGACGACCCGCCCGGCGATCACCGTCTCCTTCTGAAGGTCGTCGCCGGCCGCCAGGATTCTTTCTTGGGTGGATGTAGCGCTCATGACACGTCAATCCTCTCGGTTGAGGCCGGGACTTCAGCGGTTTCGCGCGCGGGACGCAACCGGGACACCAACGGGTAGATCTGGCAGCCGAGGCAGATCCCGAATGCCGCATTGAGGAAAGCGGCGCCCAATGCGAACGCGGTCGCGATCACACCGACCAGTGGCGCGCCGGCGATGAAGCCGATGAGCCCGACGGCGGCGAAGACGAGGCCGACGAACTGCGCGAAACGCAAGGGCTGCACAGGTTCCCGCTCGGAGACGGGACCCAGGCGCGGCGCCACGAACCTTGCGAACAGTTTCCCGTAGGGGTGCTGACGCGGACCTCGCAGTGCCCCGATCGCGAAGACGAGGGCCTGCAGGCCGAGAATCACCGCCGCGCCGGTGGTGCTGACGGCCGAGGCGATCAGCACGGCGAGCAGCACGCCGGTGGTGACCCAGGCGGCGAAACGGGGACCGCGCACATCGACCTGATCGGTGCCGGAAGTCGCGATGGATGATGTGGTGACCGACATATAAGGGAACTCCTGTTGCTGGGCATGGCGGAAAAAGACAGTCCGGGGGCACTGCGGGAGTAAGCGCTACAGAAACGCGAAAGAGGCGGCGGCGGCTTACTCAGCAGCTACAGCAACAACAGCAACAACCCGCGGTGCGGCACAGATCAACTGCGCGGCGTTTGGTGAGCATCTGCTCGAGGCGGGTTGGCACGTTTCTCATGCTACCCAGAAACCCCGGTGTCAGGTCAACCCGGCGTTTCGGGCAACAGCTGCTCCAGCGCCGCCTTCAGGTCAGCCGCTTTCGGCACCCCGGCCGACCGGTACCG
>JBAXUD010000092.1:0-9425 GCA_037129875.1 Mycobacteriaceae bacterium | reverse complement strand
TTGGCGAACCGGCTCAGCGCCAGTGCCCGCAGGATCGAGTCCGGCTCGATGCGGATATCGTCGTCCATGAACAGGATCTGCTCGCAGTCGGTGTTGCGCAGCGCCTCCAGCATCACCCGGCTGTAGCCGCCGGAGCCGCCGAGGTTGGGCTGGTTGTACACCGACAACCGGCCGCCGAGCGCGGCCTCGGCCGCGGCGAATCCGGGATGGTCCCGGGTCTTGTCGGCGCCTTGGTCGACGACGATCACCGCGCCGATGACGCTGTCCACCAAGGGATCCGACGCCAGAGCCCGTAAGGCGTTGACGCAGTCGGCCGGACGGTTGAACGTCGGGATGCCGACGGTGATGTCGGCGCGGCCCGGCGCGGGGACGGGGGCGAACCAGGCGGCGCTGTGCACCGTCGACTTGGTGTCGGTGGTGATGTCGAACCAGATCCATCCGCCGTCCTCGAAAGGCGCGAGTTCGATCTCGAACTCGGCGGCGGCCGGAACTGGCCCGGCGCTGATGATCTCGGTTCCTCCAACACTGATCCGCGCGCCGGTGGCCTTGGAGCGGTAGACGTCGATGCGGGCCGCCCCGGTGAGTTCCACCCGCAGGACCACCGAGGTCAGTGTCGACCAGCGCCGCCAGTAGCTTGCCGGGAAGGCGTTGAAATAGGTGGCGAAGGAGACTTCTGATTCCGCGCCGACCTGCAACGTCGTGCGACTGCCGGCATGCGCGCGGCGGGCGTTGGTCTCCGATTCCTCGATGTAGAGCTTGCGGACATCGAGCGGCTCGCCGGGGCGCGGCAGGATGATCCGCTGGAGCAGGCTCACCGCGCGGGTTTCGCCGGCGGGGACCGGGCCGGAGGGGATGTCGCTCATGGGTTGCTGCTTTCGTCGACCGTCAGCGGCGCACCGTCACGCAGATGGGGCGCCAGGATGTTGTCGTACATGCTCAGCGCACTGGCGATGGCCATGTGCATGTCCAAATACTGGTAGGTGCCCAGCCGGCCGCCGAACAGCACGCCGGCGGCGGTCTCGTCCTTGGCGCGGGACCGGTAGGCGGCCAGCACCGCCCGGTCGGCCTCGGTGTTGATCGGGTAGTACGGCTCGTCGTCGGCTTCGGCGGCGCGGGAGAACTCGCGCATGATGACGGTCCTGTCCGTCGGGTAGTCCCGCTCGGGGTGGAAGTGCCGGAACTCGTGGATCCGGGTGTAGGGGACGTCGGCGTCGTTGTAGTTCATCACCGGGGTGCCTTGAAAATCACCGCAGTCGCTCAGCACTTCGACCTCGAAATCCAATGTGCGCCAGCCCAACCGGCCCTCGGCGTAGTCGAAGTAGCGGTCCAGCGGGCCGGTATAGACGACAGGAGCTGACGGGGCCTTTTTGCGCAGTTCATCGCGCACGTCGAACCAGTCGGTGTCCAGCCGGACGTCGATGCGGTCGTCGGCGGCCATGTTCGTCAGCCACGCGGTGTAGCCGTCGGCGGGAAGGCCCTCATAGGTGTCGTTGAAATAGCGGTTGTCGAAGGTGTACCGGACCGGCAGCCGGCTGATCGTGGAGGCGGGCAGTTCCTTGGGGTCGGTCTGCCACTGCTTGGCGGTGTAGTCCCGCACGAACGCCTCGTACAGCGGGCGGCCGATCAGCGAGATGGCCTTCTCCTCGAGGTTCCCGGCCTCGGCGGTGTCGATCTCGGCCGCCTGCCCGGCGATCAACGCGCGGGCCTCGTCCGGGCTGTAGTAGCGGCCGAAGAACTGGGCGACTAGGCCCAGACCCATCGGAAACTGGTAGGCCTGCCCGTCGTGCATGGCGAAGACCCGGTGCTGGTAACCGGTGAATTCGGTGAACTGCCGCACGTAGTCCCAGACCCGGGTGTTGGAGGTGTGGAACAGATGCGCGCCGTAGCGGTGGATCTCGATGCCGGTCTGCGGCTCGGGCTCGGAGTAGGCGTTACCGCCGATGTGCGGGCGGCGCTCGAGCACCAGCACGCGCTTGCCGAGTTGGGTTGCGGCGCGCTCGGCGATCGTCAGCCCGAAGAATCCGGAGCCGACGACGAACAGGTCATAGCCCTCGAAAGAGACCTGGGGATCAGTTGAGCTCATCGGGCCCTAGGTTATCGGACCCCCGGGTGGGCAACCACGCGCCGAACCGGGCCGAGCCCCAGAAAGCGATAACCGGATGTCGCGATTGGCTCACGATTCCGCATCACCACTCCAGTCTCATCAACCTCACTCGTAACATCGGACTGGTCAGCTTGGAAACCCCGGCGCGGTGCCGGATTGACCGGCTGGCGAAGGGTTCCGAACGTGAACCATGTAGTCGCAGAATGAGGAGACTCCCGTGCCGAACCAACGTCGACGCAAGATTTCGACAGCCATGAGCGCGGTCGCCGCCCTAGCCGTCGCCAGCCCGTTCGCAGTCATCGGCGTCATCGAGCTGACCTCCGGCCAGAAGGCGCCCGAGCACCTCGAGTTCAGCCGCGCGGCCGTCGTGACCGATCTGCCCAACGAGATCATGTCTGCGCTGCAGGCAGGGCTCTCGCAGTTCGGCATCAACCTGCCGCCGCTGCCGACGGGCCTCAGCCCGGCCGGCGCCCAGCCGGCGCAGAACGGGCCGCTGACCGCTCCCGGCCTGACCGCTCCCGGCCTGACCACGCCCAGCCTGACGAGCCCCAGCCTGACCACACCCAGCTTGGCGACCCCTGGCCTGACCACACCTGGTCTCACCACACCTGGTCTCACCACGCCCGGTCTCACCACACCGGGCCTCACCACACCGGGCCTGACTACACCGGGCCTGACCACACCGGGCCTGACCACACCGGGCCTCACCACACCGGGCCTGACCACACCGGGGCTGACCACACCGGGGCTTGACCCGGCCGCCGCGCTGCCGTCGCTCACCGACCCGGCCCTGACCAACCCCGGACTGACCGCACCGCAGGTCGGCCTGAATCCGGCGTTGACCACACCGACCGGGATCGGCCTGCCCACCGAGCAGCCGATCGGCGCTCTGCCGGCCGGCACCTACCCGATCCTGGGTGACCCGTCGCTCGGCCTTCCGGCCGCGCCCGCGGCGTCCAGTTCGGGCGGCATCATCGGCGACCTGAGCAGCGCGGCCAACCAGCTCGGCGTCGGCCAGGCGATGGACCTGCTCAAGGGCATCGTCATGCCGGGTATCCAGCAAGCCATTCAGAACGCCGCAGCGGCACCGGCGGCCGCAGCGGCCGCGCCAGTTGCCGACGCCGCGGCACCGCTGGCCGAGGCTGCGGCCGTGGCCGCCGCACCGGTGGCCGACGCCGTCGGAGTGGTCGCCGCGGCCGGTTAGGCCGCGCGAGAACCTGCATCGGAACGACACCGCAGGGTGGGTCCGGCCGGTCGGCCGAGGCATCCCGGAAAGACCCCTGCGGTGTCGTTGCAGGAACACCAGTCACATTCTCCCCAATAGCCCGTGTCGAAACGCCAGTACCAACTGGCCCATACGTAACATCGCGCTATGCCGTCTCGCCGCCCAGCGCCGACGATCCTTTTCACCGCCATCATGGCGAGTGTCGTGGTGGCTCCGTGGGCGGTTAACGGCATGCCCGGCCTGGGCAGGCATCCGGCCGCCGTCGCCGAGGAGACCGTTCTGGTCTCGCAGCCTCTCGCCGGAGTCGGCGGCGGCGAGACGGTCCGTGAAATCAATCAGGACACACCGTTTGCGATGGTGGCACTGACCGGGACGGACCTGACCGGAACGAGCGCACGCATTCGCGCCAGGAAGCCCGACGGTTCGTGGGGCACCTGGTACCACGTCGAGGGCTCTGCGGACATCACCGACGAGTCCGGACACATGTCCCTCGGAACCGACCCGGTCTACGTCGGATCCACCACCGCGGTGCAGATCGCCGTGACGCGACCGCACAATGCGCCGGTGACCACCGCGCCCCCGGACAGCGGTCTGGACGCCGGCGGGGACCTGGGCTACGTGCCGGCCAACGCCGAACAGTCGCTGTCCCAGAACCTCTCCGCCGTTCTCATCACGCCCCCCAAGGCGCCGGTGGACCGGCAGTGGACGCCTCCCAACGCGACCCTGGGGCCAGGGCAACCGCCCCACATCATCAGCCGGGCCGAGTGGGGTGCCGGAAGCGGAATGCGTTGCGGCGGGCCGTCCTACGGATCCGGAGTCCGCGCCGGTGTGGTGCACCACACCGCCACCGGCAACGACTACTCGCCCGAGGACTCGGCAGCCATCCTGCGCTCGATCTACGCCTACCACACCGTGACTCTGGGCTGGTGCGACATCGCCTACAACGCTCTTGTCGACAAGTACGGACAGGTCTTCGAGGGCCGCGCAGGCGGAATCACCAGGGACGTCATGGGTTCTCACACCGGCGGCTTCAACAGCGACGTGTGGGGCGTGTCGATGATCGGCAACTTCGAGGACGATCCGCCGCCGGACATCATGATCAAGACCGTCGGCCGATTGCTGGGGTGGCGGCTGAGTCTGGATCACGTCGATCCCCTGGCATCGGTGCACCTGAAGTCCGCCGGTGGTCAGTACACCGTGGTCCCGGGCGGCAAGGTGGTTCAGCTGCCGGAGATCTTCGCCCACCGCGACGTCGGCAACACCGAGTGCCCGGGCAACCTCGGATACGCCGCTCTGGGCGAAATCCGCAAGATCGCAGCGGCTTTCAACGGCCCGCCCGACGTGACGGAGTCGCTGCAGGGCGGGGCCATCCTGGCCCGCTGGGAGGCCGACGGCAGCGACACGGGCCCGCTGGGCAGGCCCACCTCGCCGGAGGCGGCCGGCGACGGCGCCACCCGCTACGCGACCTTCGAGCACGGGGCCATGTACTGGTCGCCCCAGACCGGCGCCCAACCGCTCAACGGCGCCATCTACGCGGCATGGGCGTCGCTGGGATTCGAACGCGGGGCACTGGGGTTGCCGACGAGCGGCGAGATCGCCGAACCGGAGTGGATCGTGCAGAACTTCCAGCACGGCACCCTCAACTTCGACCGGCAGACCCACAACGTGATCCGAGTGATCGACGGCGTGACCCTGGTCCTGCCTCCGCCCCCCGCCGACGGTCCCCCGCCCCAACTCGAGCGGTTCAGCCGCGTGGTGTCGGGCAGTTCATAGCCCGATCGCGACGTGCTTCTCGGCGCAGGCGTTAGCCGCCGCGGCCAGGATGTCCTGGGCGCGCAACGTCTCGAGGTCCGCCACCGTGACGGAACCCTGGTCCATACGGTTCTGAGCAGCGACACGTGAATCCCGCAGCCGCTCAGCACGTTCGACGACATTGCGCGCGAAGCGGCCATTCTGCATGACATCGACGCCGTGGGTGCCATCCGCAGCAAGATAGGCACGCAGTTTTCCGCAGACGGTATTCAGGGCGTCGCGGGCCTCTGGATCAAGGATGGTGGCGCGGGGCTGGCCGTAACGGACGGCGATTTCGACGAGTTCGGCCGGACTGTACGACGCGAACCGCAGCTTACGATTGAACCGGCCGGCCAGGCCGGGATTCACCTTCAGGAATTCATCGACCTCTCGCTCGTAACCCGCTCCGATGAAGCAGAACTCGAAGCGGTGAACCTCGAGCGCCACGAGTAGCTGATTGACGGCCTCCATCCCGATCATGTCCGGACGGCCGTCGTGGTGACGTTCGACGAGTGAATAGAATTCGTCGAAGAATAGGATACGACCGAGTGAACGATCAATCAGTTCAAGGGTTTTCGGACCGGAGGCACCGATGTGCTCACCGCAGAAGTCGGCGCGTTTGACTTCGATGATCTCCGGGTTGCGGACGATCCCCAGTCCCGCATAGATCTTGCCGAGGGCCTCAGCGGTGGTGGTCTTACCCGTGCCGGGCGGGCCGACGAGCAGCATATGGTTGGTCTGATTGTTTACCGGCATATTGTGAGCCAGCCGAAGCGCACGAACCTCGATCTGATCCTCGATCTCGGCTACCGCGCGCTTGACCTCGGACAGGCCGACCTGGTTATTGAGCAGAACTCGGCCCTCGGCGAGCAACTCCGCGCGGCGCTCCGCGTTCTCCTCCTCGGCACGGACGTCCTGCGAGCTTTCCGTGCTCACATCCCACCTGTTGGTGCGGCTGTTGATCGCGTTCTCATCGGTGACCACGAGTTGAAGGTTCGGATCGGACAGCGCTTGTTTCGCCGGCTCGATCAGCACACCGTTGATCGCAGCCTTCGACAGCCAGAGTTGAGCCTTGGATTCATCGCCGAGTTGTCGATGCGCCATCCCGCGGATGTAACCGAGATCTGCTGCGATAAGTGGGAATTCGCTCGAGTCAATCACTGCAACCACCGCCTCGACCGCGCTGCGGCGGACCGCGGTCGGCACCTGCGGATCGGCGCGGATATCGATGCGGTCGGTCCAGTCCAGCGCGACCCTGGCCTGCCCCAGATGTGCTGCGGCGTGGGCGGCGAGCGCATTCGTCCCGGCCGTCACCGCCGACATGATCAGCGCCCGGGGCGGCAGGACTCGCGCGGCTTCGGCGATCACGTCGGGCCAGCGCTGTGTCGCGAACATCAGATAGCAGCGGATGTACTGGTGCCACTGATGATTCTCCCAGCCGTCGAGCAGAGCGGAATCATCGAGCACGGCCTCGGCCTTCTCAAACTGCTTGTCGTCGACCAGTGCACTGGCCAGCGCAATACCGACGTGGGATGCCTCGGTAACGGTGATCGACAGATACGGGCCGGCTTTGATCGGAGCAGCGAGGTTCACGCCGAGACGGTTGGACTCGCGATGCAGTCTCGTCCCAAAAGCGTGGAGGTGCTCCAACGTCGCGAGATCCTCGTCTCCTGCGGCGATGCGGCCCAGCCAAGCGTCGGCCATGGCGGGATCGGTCTCGGTGGCCTCTCGGAATAGCCGACGGGCCGTCGCCGGATCGGCATCGAGAGCGGACATGGCGTGATCGAAACATTTTCGTGCAGTGATTGTTTCGGTGCTGCTTGCCATGGTCTAGTCGACCATTTCCAGGTCGGCCTCCAGCGACACCGACTCCCGGGACATATAGCGGTTCTCCGCCCGGAAGAACTCCACCTCGGTGTCGTACCGCTCACCGGCAGTGGCGACTTCGATTGAGGCCGGACCGGTCTGAGTGATGACGATATCCGCCGACACCCGTTCTGCGGTTCCGGGAGCGGCGACGGAGATCACGGTGCTTGGCCGCGGCGCCGGCGGGACAGTACCGTCAATGACACTGAGGGTGGTGCCGGCCGCCGGGCGCGGATGCTCGATCACTGCGATATGCGGCATGCGCACGCTGTCCCAGCGGTCAAGGTTATTGGTGTGCACCGTGATCCGCTCACCTGCCGCCGCAGCACGGATCACGATGCGCTTGGCGATCGCGTCTTCAGCGACGATGTGGACGCGACTCGGTTCGCCGGGGTCGCTGAGGGGCATCAGTAGTCGGTCCCCCCCTGCGGTCTTACCCAACAGCACCCCCGATGCCCCGATGGGAATAGCCAACGCAGCCCGCAGGGGTCCTCTGCCGAGTGCGCGGAGTTCGGCTCGAGGACAACAGAGCTGGGCCTGCACAGCTTGTGCCTGCTCCCCAGGCAGGGGTTGCAGCATGATGACGGGCGGGGCGGTCGGCGGCTGTGGGGTTCGGGTGATCACCAAGGCTGAGGCCGTGCCGTCCGGAAAGAGCGTCACGTTCTGGACGATCCCGTCAGCCCGAATCGACCACGCCTGGGCGAGATTTTCGGTGGTGATGTCCGAAGGGCGGTAGGCGTAAGCGGTCTGCCAGCCACCGTCGCTTCGTGCACTGTGCCAGCGGCGGTTGTGCGGCTCCAGGGCGCTGCGGCCCAGTCGCCTCTCCAGTTCGACGATATCGGTAGCCGTCGCCGTCCGGGCTCGTATTCCGCTGCATCGCAGCATCATCGTGATGCGCTGGGCCGCGGCGAGCGCGGCGGTCCCGACCGTCGAACGCCACCGAAGCGCATCTCCGTTGTCCATCGCGCGGATGCGGATCACCAACCACGTCTCACGCTGACCGGCATACGGCGGCGTCCCGATCAGCGTGTCGTACACCCGCGGATAGTCCCCGGTTGCGCGGCGGCGGGCACCGGAGCTGACCACGCTGATGGATTCGATCGTCAATCCCAGGCTTTGGTGCATCAGGGGGATCAGCTGGCCGATCTCGAAGGTGTTGGCCGTCGCCGTCGCCGTCGACCCGGTGAAGTATGTCGGCTGATGCCGTCTTCCTAGAATCTGGACCGCGACGGCGGCAACGCCGTCTTGGTAACGGACCCCGCCGCCCGACCGGTCATTAGCCACCGTCAGCGGCTCAGTCAGGTCGATCCGCCGGTTGCGGCCAAGGTAGAGACCGGCCCACGACCACAGTGGAAGTCGGCGCCACGGCACCACAAGGATCGCGAGACCCAACATCAGCCCGAATGCTGCGCCCAGGTATCCGGCCAGTCCCCACCCGATCGTCGCGCAAACCATGACTCCGCCGATGACCGCGAGCCGGATCGCATCCCTCATCGCGCTCTCCTTGCGCGCCGAACCGCAGCGACCAAGACCGTGGCAGCGACGACCGCGCCGGCGAACGCCATCGCAAGGGTGCGGGCGCGGTGGTCGGGTGGCACAGGCGCAGTCGGGGGCGTCACGATCCGGGTTTGAGCGTCCGGCGCCTGGCGGTCGCCGGCCGGAACATCGAACGTCAGAGCGGCCACCGGGTCAACGACGCCGTAGCCGACCTGATTGTCGACGCCGCGAGGGGGATTGTGGGATGTCTGCAGGATCCGGTTGATCACCTGGTGAGCAGTGAGCTGTGGATACTTCGCCCGCACCAATGCGGCGACGCCGCTGACGTACGCAGCCGAGAAACTCGTGCCCCAGAACGGAATAGTGCTCTCGCCCGGACGAATTGGTGGGTAAGCGTTGACGGGGCCGCCGGTCTGAGGAGATAGGCCCATGATGCCGGCACCGGGCGCGGCCGTCGCCACCCATGGCCCGGCAAGACTCTTGCTCAGGGGCGCACCGGTGTCGTCGACGGCGCCGACCGACAAGACATAGTCAGTGAACCAGGACGGCGAAGAGGCGGTCTTGACATGCTTCCAGTCGCGTGGATCGTTGGTGTCCAGCGGATTGAAGGCGGGATTCTGTGCGCAGCCGTCCTCTCCCTCGTTGCCGGCAGCGGCGACGACGACGGCATCCTTGACCGTCGCGGCGTACCAGACCGCCGCGCCTATCGCACGCTGGTCGAGCGGGTCCGCGGCAGAGACGCACGCGGTGACGCTGACATTGATCACTTTGGCACCGAGGTCGGCAGCGTGCACGATCGCCCTTGCCAACGTTGTGACGGTACCGGCCTTGCGCCGCGTCTCGATATCGCCCGGCTCAGGTGTCTCCGGTTCGTAGGCGCGCGAAGACTGCCGGATGGAGATGACGGTGGCGTGCGGCGCGACACCGGCAACACCATCCGGC
>JBAXUD010000091.1:0-9492 GCA_037129875.1 Mycobacteriaceae bacterium | reverse complement strand
GATGTCGGCAGCAGAGATGGTGACAGGGATCGAGCGGGTGCAGCCGACGATCTTCGCCATGCAGGTCGCTCTGGCCGCTGCGATGCAGTCCTACGGAGTGAGCCCGGGCGCAGTTATCGGGCATTCGATGGGCGAGGCTGCAGCGGCTGTCGTCGCCGGTGCGCTGTCGCTGGAAGACGGGGTCCGCGTGATCTGCCGTCGTTCGCGGCTCATGGGCCGACTGTCCGGCGGCGGTGCGATGGCCTCTGTCGAGTTGCCCGCCCAGCAGGTGCGCGACGAACTCGCCGCACGGGGCATCAGTGATGTCGTGGTGTCGGTGTTCGCCTCACCGGAGTCCACGGTCATCGGTGGCGCGACCGACACCGTCCGGGAATTGTTGGCCGCCTGGGAATCGGTTGATGTGATGGCCCGCGAGGTTGCGGTGGACGTCGCATCTCATTCCCCACAGGTCGACGCCATCCTCACCGACCTGACCGACGCGCTCGCCGAACTGGCTCCGATGGCGCCGGCAGTGCCGTACTTCTCGGCGACCCTGGAGAACCCTCGCGCACAGCCGTCCTTCGACGCCCGCTACTGGGTCGAAAACCTGCGGCAGCCGGTGCGGTTCGCAACGGCAGTGCAGGCCGCGTTGGAGGATGGCTACCGGGTGTTCGGCGAGCCGGCTCCGCATCCGCTGCTCACGCGCGCCGTTGAGCAGACCGCCAACGCGGCCGGTGTCTCGGTCCATGCCGTCGCGGGCATGCGCCGCGATCAGCCTCTGCCGCATGGGCTGCGGGTGTTCCTCGCTGATCTGCATAACGCAGGAGCCGCCGTCGATTTCTCCGCCCTTTATCCGGGCGGCCGCCTGGTGGACGCGCCGCTGCCCACCTGGACTCATCGCCACTTCCTCCTCCACGCCGCGGCCGGGGAACACCAGTTGCGCGGTGCATGCACTGCGCCGGTGCACCCACTGCTGGGCGAGCATGTGCGGCTCCTCGAGGAGCCCGAACGGCACATCTGGCAGAACGAAGTCGGTACCGCGAAGCTGTCGTGGCTCGCCGATCACACGGTGAACAAACTCGCCGCCTACCCGGGTGCGGCCTACTGCGAAATGGCTTTGGCCGCAGCCGAATCGGTATTCGGAGTCGCCAGTGCGGCGCGCGACATCAAGTTCGAGCAGCTGATGCTGCTTGACGCGCATACCGAAGTCACCGCCGCGGCAGTCATGGGAACCCCAGGTGCAGCAGAGTTCACAGTGCAGACCGACGTCGACGGCGAACGCGTCCGGCACGCGGTGGCAACCCTGACGGCGGCCGGCGAGGACAGTCCCATGGCGCGCCAGGGCATCGCCGAATTGCTGAACGCTCATCCCAACCGGATTTCCGGCGAGCAGTTGCGTCAGTGGTTCGCTGCCCGGCGGATCCAGTTCGGCCCCGCGTTCACCGGCCTTCTCGCCGTGCACACCGGCGAGGGCGATGACCGTCCGACCGTGCTGGCCGAGGTGGCACTGCCCGGCGACCTCCGGTCCCAACAGTCCGGTTACGGCATCCATCCGGCCCTGCTGGACGCCTGCTTCCAATCGGTGGCCGCCGCCGTCGGAACAGCCGGCCAGTCCGGCGGGGGGCTGCTGCTTCCGCTTAGCGTGGCCCGGTTGCGCCGAGTCCGCCCCGGCCGGGATGCGCGGTACTGCCTGGTCAGAGTGCTCTCGGCGGATACCACCGCGATCGAGGCAGACCTCGACATCATGGATGCGAACGGGGAGTCGGTGCTGCAGGTTGCCGGGCTCCGGATGGGCACTGCGGAATCCACGAACAGCCAGCGCGATCGCGTCCTCGCGGAACGTCTGCTCAGCGTCGATTGGACCCGGCAGCCCTCCCCGGCGGCCCCCGCCGGCTCAGACGCGGGTGCCTGGCTGCTGATCGCAGCCGATGACCACGACGAGTTCGCGGTGCAACTCTGCGATGCGATGACCACCCAGGGCGCCCGGTGCCGAACGATGACCGTCGGTGCCTTCTCTGCCGGTTCCTTCTCCGCCGGTGCCTTCCCCGGCGGAGAACTGGCCGCCGGAACGCTCAGAGGTGTGGTCGTGGTCGCCCCACCGGGCTCCGGGCAACCCGATGAGCAGTGCCCGGATCGCGGACGCGACCTTGTCTCGTCGCTGGTCGGCATTGCTCGGGAACTGCCCAACACCGAAGGCGAGCCGCCACGTTTCTACGTGGTAACCCGCGGGGCACTCAGTGTCGCGCCGGACGACTCCGTCAATCTCGACCACGGTGGAGTCACCGGCCTGCTGCGCGTCATCGGCGCCGAGCAGCCGTCGCTTCAGCCGACCCAGATCGACATCGACACCCGCACCGACGGCACCGCGGTCGCCGCGGAGTTGCTCAGCGGATCTGATGAGGACTCCACAGCGTGGCGGCACGGTTCGTGGTTCACAGCCCGGCTGCGGCACAGCCCGTTGCGGCCCGATGAACGGCGAACCGCCACGGTCGATCCCGAGCGTGACGGCATGCGGCTGACCATCAGTACTCCGGGTGACCTGGACACCCTGGAGTTCGTCACCTCGGACCGCCAACCGCCGCAGGCGGGACAGATCGAGGCGGCCGTCGATGCCGCCAGCGTCAACTTCGCCGACGTGCTGCTCGCGTTCGGAAAATATTTCGCCGCCGACGGCCGGCGCAAGGGACTCGGCGTGGACTTCGTCGGCGTCGTGACCGCCGTCGGGGCCGGTGTCACCGACCACAAGGTCGGCGACCGAGTCGGCGTCATCGCGGACACCGCCGGGTGGGCCACGTTCGTCACCTGCGATGCGCGGCTTGCGGCGCCACTGCCGGATGCCCTGACCGCCGAGGCGGCGGCGGCGGTGTCCACGGCGTACGCCACCGCGTGGTACAGCCTGCACGATCTGGCCCGCATCAAGCCGGGCGACCGGGTGCTGATTCACTCGGCAACCGGTGGCGTAGGACAAGCGGCGATCGCTATCGCCCGCAATGCCGGAGCGGTGATCTTCGCCACCGCCGGCAGTAACGACCGGCGTGACCTTCTCCGCAAGATGGGCATTGAGCACGTATACGACTCGCGAACAACGGATTTCGCCGAGGAAATCCGTCACGACACCGATGGTTACGGCGTCGATATCGTGCTGAATTCGTTGAGCGGCGCGGCGCAGTGGGCCGGGCTGGAACTACTCGCCTTCAACGGCCGCTTCGTGGAGATCGGCAAACGCGACGTCTACGAGCACACCCGCGTCGATCTCTACCCGTTCCGCAAGAACCTGGCGTTCTTCTATGTCGATCTGCTGCTGATGAGCGCCCACGCGCCGCGCAGTATCGGCGATCTGCTGCGCACGGTCTACCGCCTGGTCGCCGACGGTACGCTTCCCACACCGGAGTTTTCGGTCCGGCCCATGGCATTGGCTGCTACCGCTATCCGCGAGATGAGCGCCGCACAGCACACGGGCAAGCTGATTCTCACCACCCCGGACGAGGTCCGCACCGGGGTGGCCGTGCCCCCGACCCAGACCAAGGTGTTCCGCAGGGACGGGTCGTACATCGTGACCGGCGGTGTGGGCGGACTGGGACTGTTCCTGGCAGCTGTGATGGCTTCGGCGGGCTGCGGCCGGATCATCCTGACCTCGCGTTCGCAGCCAAATCCCGGCTCGCAGAAGACAATCGACCGGCTACGCGCCAACGGTGCCGATGTCGTCGTCGAATGCGGCAACATCGCCGACCCACAGACCGCCGGCCGGCTGGTGTCTGCGGCCACCGCGACCGGCTTGCCGCTGCGGGGCGTGCTCCACGCCGCCGCCGTCGTCGACGACGCGACACTGGGCAAGATCACCAAAGATCTGATCGACCGCGACTGGGCGCCCAAGGTGCACGGCGCATGGCATCTGCACAGCGCCACGGCCGAGCAGCCACTGGACTGGTTTTGCAGCTTCTCCTCCGTCGCGGCTCTGTTCGGTTCACCCGGCCAGGGCGCCTATGCCGCGGCCAACAGCTGGCTGGACGCGTTCACCGCTTGGCGGCGCGCCCGGGGCCAGCCGGCCAACGCAATCGCCTGGGGCGCATGGGATCAGATCGGCCGTGGTGCCGGACTTGCGCAGCGTGGTGACACCGCGATGATCAGTCCACAAGAGGGTGCCCATGCCTTCCGCGCGTTATTGCGCTACGACCGGGGTTATTGCGCGTATCTGCCGCTGGCCGGAGCGCCATGGCTTACCGCGCTGGCGGCGAGAAGTCCCGTCGCCGAGGCATTCCGGTCAGCGGAGGCCGGCGAACAGACACCTAGCGCCACGATCCTTGCCGAGCTTCGCACGCTGTCCCGGCAGGATTGGCCGGACCGGTTGCGCAGACTCGTCACCGACCAGGTGGGCCTGATACTGCGTCGGGCGATCGACCCCGATCGCCCGTTCGCTGAGCATGGACTGGACTCCCTGGGCAACTTGGAATTGCGCACCCATATCGAGAACCAGACCGGTGTCCGGGTTACGCCGAAAACGTTCGTCACTTACAACACGGCACGCGCGCTGGCGGGGCACCTGGCTGAAGCCTTGGCAGACGGCCAGGCGCCCTAGCGGCTCAGGCTTCGACCAGATATCCCGACATCGCGAGCATCAACCGTGTCGGCACCAGCCGGGTGAGTCCGCGCCAGACGACGGCATTGAGAGCGCCGTCCACGACACTGGGTTTGCGCTGGGACAGCGCGCGCATGGTGCTGTCCACGACCTGCTTCGGCGTTCGCGTGAGCCGAAGGGTGTCCGAGCGTGACGCGGCGATGACTGCCGCTTGGCCGGCGGCCTCGAAGAACGGTGTGTCTGTCACTCCCGGACACACCGCCAGGACGCGGACGCCATGCTTACGCTCCTCCTGCCACAGCGCCTCGGTGAACGACATCACGAAGGCCTTGGACGCGCCGTACACCGCCATCTTCGGCACCGCCAGGAAGGCCGCCGTCGACGCCACGTTGACGATGGTTCCGACACCCCTGGCGCGCATCGGCGGCAGGTAGCGTGCCGTCGTTCCGACCAGGGCGCGGCAGTTGAGTTCGACCTCCCGTTCCAGACGCTGCGGGTCGGTGTCGGCGACGTCCCCGTGCGTTCCGGCGCCGGCGTTGTTGACCAGCACCGTCACCTCCAAGTCCAGGCGATTCGTCTGCTCCCAGAGTTGGCCGGCTGCCTCCGGGTCCGAGAGATCCATGGCGATAACGGTGACGTCCACGCCATGTGCACTCCGCAGTTGAGCGGCGAGAGCATCGAGTTTGTCCGCGCTGCGGGCAACTATGACAAGGTCATCGCCGCGCGCGGCGAACTGTCGCGCGAACTCCGCGCCGATCCCTGTCGACGCGCCGGTTATCAATGTCACCATCGTGCTATCCAAGCAGGATGCTCAGTTCCCGGGTCCCATTACAGCGGCTAGGGCCAGCCAGTTTGTTGTGGCCGTAACGTCAGCCCGCATACGATCGGGGCGTGCGAGGGCTACAGCGGCTTACCGGCCTCGACGCCAGCTTCCTCTATCTCGAGACCGCCGATCAGCCCGTGCAGGTGTTCTCCGTGCTGGAACTCGACACCTCGACGATTCCCGGCGGTTACAGCTTCGAGCGCTTCCGGGACGAGCTGTACGTACGGATGCGGGGCGTCCCGGCATTTCAGGAGAGACTGTCCGACAACGTCTTCGACCTCGGCCATCCCGCCTGGATCCGCGACCGTGACTTCGACATCGAACGGCACGTGCACCGGGTCGGCCTTCGGGCTCCCGGCGGCCCGGCGGAATTGGCCGAGGTCTGCGGGGCGCTGAGCAGCCTGCCGATCGATCGGGGCGGGCCGCTGTGGGAGATGTGGGTGATGGAGGGCGCCGACGGCCCGCTCGCGGGGGATCGGCTGTACGTCTTGCTCAAGATGCACCATGCCGCGGCCGACGGCGTGACGTACGCCGAGTTTTTGTCGCAACTGGGCAGCGAGCGGCCCGATCCTCCGCCGCCCGTCCCGGTCGAGCCCTCCGAAGCGAGCAGTGGACTGGAGATGGCATTGAGCGGACTGGCCGGGTTCCTGCTGCGGCCGCTGCGCCTCATCACCACGGTGGTGCCCGGGACCATCAGCGCGGTGCGCGACATCATCCGGCGCACGGTGGCCGGCCGCGCGATGGCGGCCCCGTTCTCCGCTCCGCGGACATCACTGAACCGTCGCTTCACCTCGCGTCGCAACGTCGCTTTCGCCCGACTCGATCTCGAGGACGTCAAACGGGTCAAGAACCACTTCGGTGTCACCGTCAATGACGTGGTGATGGCGTTGGCGTCCGGGGTGGTACGCCAGTTCCTGCTCGAGCGCGGGGAGTTGCCGACCTCATCTCTGGTCGCGCTGGTGCCGGCGTCGGTCCACGAACAGACGGATCGGCCCGCCCGCAACAAGGTCTCCGGCATGTTCACCAGGCTTCAGACCCAGATCGCCGACCCGGTAGAACGGCTCATGGCGCTGGCTGAGGCGAACACCATTGCCAAGGAACAGTCGTCGGCGATCGGTGCGACGCTGCTTCAGGACTGGTTCGAGATCTTCGGCTCCGCCGCCATGGGCATCGCGAAACGGGTGTACGGGTTCATCACACAGTTCCGTCCGATGTACAACGTCATCGTGTCCAACGTGCCCGGTCCGCGGGCGGCGACGTACTTCCTCGGAGCCGAGGTCACGGCGTGGCACCCATTCGGTCCGGTTCTCCTGGGGGCGGGACTCAACATCACGGTCTGGACCGTCAACCGCACGCTGCACTTCGGATTGATCTCCCCCCCGGAGTTGGTGCCCGATCTGTCGGGGATGGCCGATGGCCTCTCCGCGATGCTGACCGAACTTCTCGCCGAGATCGACTGAGGCCCAATACTTCAGCCCGGATCTTCTTCTACTCCGGGACCCACCCGTGCAGCGTTAGTGAGCGGGGCGGATCCGCTCCTCGACCCAATGAGACAGCTGGGGCAGGTTGGCGTTGATGTAGAAGTGGCCACCAGGGAAACTGGTGAGGTCGAATTCTCCGGTCGTGCGCTGAGCCCACGGCATCATGAGTTCAGCGGTCGCCAGTTCGTCGCCCTCGGCCATAATCGCGTGGATGGGACACGAGACCGCCACCTCGGGCCCGCGGTCATAGGACGCCACGGCCTTGAGGCCACGCAGTGTCGGCAGCAGGGTGGCGGCGAACTGGTCGTTTTTGAGGAACTCCGGGTTAGCCCCGGTGACCTCACTGATCAGGCTCAACAGTTGTTGATCCGAACCCGTCAGCTCGGCGCGGCGGGGCCAGAGTCCGGGAGCTGCGATCGCCGACACGAACAGGGCGGCGATCGGGTTCCCGGCCTGCTCGAAGCGCGACGCGACCTCGAAGGCCAAGAGCCCGCCCATGCTGTGGCCGAAGAACGACACCGGGCCCGGTTGCGACTCGGTCGGCTTGAGCGTTGCGCAGAGCCGGTCGGCCAGCTCCGGGATGCTGGTGTACTGCGACAGATCCTTGCCGGCCCGCTTGCCCGGATACTGGACCGCGATGCATCTGGTGCCTCCGGCGAACGCCCGGGCGAACGGTACGTAGAAGTCGGCCGAGCCGCCGGTGTGCGGGAATATGTAGAGCCGCCGATTGATCGATTCGCTGACGTGCGCGCCCACCTCGGCAATGTACGGCTCGTCGATCGCCCGGACGTGTTCGCCCCCAATCGGAGATCGCCGGCCCGCTAAGCGATAGGCGCCCGCTATCCGAGTAGGTCCGTAGGATCATCCGAGCCGGGTGGAAACCGATTCGCCGGGCCTAAGCAGGAGCACCACATGAGCGACGCACCGACGATGGAAGCTGTCAGTACGGCCGGCGGGTCCATCGGGGAGGCCGGCGGAATCTTCATGTTGCACCCCGAGACCTTCGCCGGAAGCATCGCCGCCGGGTACGCCAACCCGCTTGCCGGCTACGTCGCCGGACGCGGCGGCGTGCTGGGCGAGGCGACCGGTGCCACGGTTGCCGCAGTGTTCGCGATCTTCGAGCCCACCATGACCGCGTCGCTGTGGCAGGAGGGCATCGCCGTTCGCGGGGCGGCCGGGGCGGCTGCCGTGTACTGGGAGCAACTGGCCGGGTTCGCCCGGAAATATCTTGCCGGCGCCGACGGGCTCGGCCGCATCGCCGACCTGGGGGAGCGGGTCATCGTCGCCGCGCCCGGCCCCCGCCTGCCACTGTTCGCCGGGTGGCGCGCGATGGCACTGGCCGACGACGCCCCCGCCCGTGCGGCGCAGGTCATGTTCGTGTTGCGTGAGTTGCGCGGCGACGTCCACCTCAATCTGCTGAGCGCCTCCGGTGTGACGCCCGTCGAGGCGCACGGGCTCGGCCACGACGAGAACTACACTCGGATGTTCGGCTGGTCGGAGCCGTTCGCCGACGGCGCGGACAAGAAGGACCGCTACGTCGAGGTGGAGTCGGCCACCAATCGCCGGATGACCGAACTGTTCGAGGCGGCGCTGGACGGCGAGGAGATCGCCGAGTTCGCGCGGTTGACCACCGCCGCGCTGGCATCGCTGAAGGCCGCAGTCCCGGTTTAGGTTGCCGCACATGCCACTTGCGGACGGCGAGGTCTTCGCCGGCTACACGATCCTGCGCGTCCTGGGAACCGGGGGCATGGGTGAGGTGTATCTGGCCGAGCATCCCCGCCTGCCGCGTCGCGATGCCCTGAAGGTCCTCGGTACCGCCGTCAGCCACGATGACGAATACCGCCGGCGGTTCAACCAGGAAGCCGACATGGTGGCCACCCTGCGGCACCCCAACATCGTCACCATTTACGACCGGGGCGACTGCGACGGTCAGCTGTGGATCTCGATGGAGTTCATCGACGGCACCGACGCGTCGCGGTTGCTGACCGAGCGCTATCCCGGCGGCATCCCGGCAGCCCAGGTCGTCCGCATCGTCGGCGCCGTCGCCGATGCACTGGACTATGCCCACAGCCGGCACCTGCTGCACCGCGACATCAAGCCCGCCAACATCCTGCTCGGGCATTCGGATTCGGGGGATGGCGTCGACCCGGCGGGCAGGAGCGCAGCGACTCGGGGTATAGACCGAATCATGTTGGCGGACTTCGGGGTTGCCCGCTGGGCCGGACAGACCAGCTACCTGACGGAAGCCGACATGACGGTCGGGACGGTCACCTATGCCGCACCCGAGCAGCTCAAGGGCGAGGAGATCGACGGCCGCGCCGACCAGTACTCATTGGCTGCCACCGCCTTCCACCTGCTCACCGGCGCAGCGCCGTTCGACAACACCAACCCCGCGGTGGTCATCAGTGCGCACCTGAGCGCGCCGCCGCCCGAGATCGGCTCCGGCGACCCCGAGCTCGGCCGGTTCGGACCGGTCTTCGCCAGGGCCTTGGCCAAGGACCCCGCGGACCGGTTCGACCGCTGTGGCGACTTCGCCCGTGCCCTGCAGGATGCGCTGGTGCCGACCGGCGGAGCAGCGCGCCACCGCAAGGGCGGGCCGGGACCGGGACCGGACCGCGGCCGCAGCAGATGGG
>JBAXUD010000090.1:0-9575 GCA_037129875.1 Mycobacteriaceae bacterium | reverse complement strand
GGAAGCCGCCAACCAGGCCTGGGGAAGTGGCAGGTATAGCCGTTGGGGATGCGCATCAGGTAGTCCTGGTGCTCCGGTTCCGCTTCCCAGAACTCGCCGGCCGGTGTCACCTCGGTGACCACCGTGCCGGGCCACAGCCCGGAGGCGTCGACGTCGGCGATGGTGTCCAGAGCCACCTGGCGCTGGTCGTCGTCGAGGTAGAAGATCGCTGAACGGTAGCTGGTGCCGACGTCGTTGCCCTGGCGGTTCCTCGTCGTCGGATCGTGGATCTGGAAGAAGAATTCCAGCAGCGCCCGATAGTCGGTCCTGGCCGGGTCGTAGACGATCTCGAGGGCCTCGGCGTGCCCGGGATGGTTGCGGTAGGTGGCGTTGGCGTTCTGTCCGCCGGTGTAGCCGACTCGCGTCGAGACCACACCGGGCTGGCGGCGGACGAGATCCTCCATGCCCCAGAAGCAGCCGCCGGCCAGGATCGCAGTCTCGAACCCGCTCGCCGTATTTTCGTTCGTCGCCGTATTTTCGTTCGTCATGGTGTCCTCCTTCTCAAACAGCGTGACGTACTTGCCGTACCCCTGCGCCGCCAGGTCGTCGCGGTGGACGAACCGCAGTGCCGCGGAGTTGATGCAGTAACGCCGCCCGCCGCGGTCGCGCGGGCCGTCCTTGAATACATGGCCCAGATGGCTGTCGGCCTGCGCCGAGCGCACCTCGGTTCGCGGGAAGAGCATCGCGAAGTCGCGCTTCGCGACGACGTTGGCCTTCTCGATCGGGCGGGTGAAACTCGGCCAGCCGGTTCGGCTGTCGAACTTGTCGACCGAGGCGAACAGCGGTTCCCCGGAGACGACGTCGACGTAAATGCCCGGCTCGTGGTGATCCCAGAACTCGCCGGTGAAGGCGCGCTCGGTGCCGTTGCGTTGCGTCACCCGATACTGGTCGGGCGTCAGGTGTCCGGTGTCGCGCTTCACACCTTTGTCGTGCTTCATATGTGCCCAGTGTGCGCTCGCTCGGGGCCGTCGTGCCTGCCCCGGGCCAGGCGGTTATAGAGATGTCAGAGAACGTCGAGCATGCGCCCAGATCGCAACCCGGGCGAAGATCGCGATCTGTGCGCATTGTCGATGCTCCCCTGGGACCTGTTCTAGTTTGATTTCGTGCCACCCCGCTTCTCCCGAGCTGAACTCGCCGACGCCTTCGCGACCTTCGAGGCCACTGTCGATGCCGCTGCCCGCACCCGCGACTGGGACGCCTGGGTGGCGCACTACACCGACGACGTCGACTACATCGAGCACGCCATGGGCACGATGAAGGGCCGCGATCAGGTACGTGACTGGATCTACCGCACCATGACGACCTTCCCCGGCAGCCACATGACCGCGTTCCCCTCGCTGTGGCACGTCATCGACGAGGACACCGGCCGGGTGATCTGCGAACTGGACAACCCGATGCGCGACCCGGGCGACGGCACCATTGTCAGCGCCACCAACATCTCGATCATCACCTATGCCGGCGACGGTCTGTGGTGCCGCCAGGAGGACATCTACAACCCGCTGCGCTTCCTGGCCGCGGGCATGAAGTGGTGCCGCAAGGCCAAAGCCCTCGGCACCCTCGACGACGCCGCCGCCGCCTGGATGCGGCAATACGAGGCGGCCCAATGAAACTCGTCATCGGTGCCAATGGATTCCTCGGTTCCCATGTCACCCGCCAGCTGGTGAATGCAGGACACGATGTGCGAATCATGCTGCGTGACAAGGCCAAGACCGTCGGCATCGACGACCTGGCCGTCACCCGTTTCACCGGGGATATATGGGACGACGACGTTCTGCGCGAGGCGATGACCGGATGCGACGACGTCTACTACTGCGTGGTCGACGCCCGCGGCTGGCTCACCGATCCCGCCCCGCTCTATCGCACCAACGTCGAAGGGACTCGCAACGTGCTCAACGTTGCCTGCGATGTCCACCAGCGAAACCCGTTGCGCCGCTTCGTGTTCACCAGCACCTACGCCACGGTGAATCGCCGCCGCGGTCACGTCGCCACCGAGGTCGACGAGATTACCGACGAGTCAAAAATCACCGACTACGTGCGCTCCCGGCTGATCGCCGAACGTCTGGTGCTGGCCCGCGCCCGGGACGGCGAGCTGCCGGCGGTGGCGATGTGTGTGGCCACCACCTACGGCACCGGGGACTGGGGCCGCACTCCCCATGGCGCCGTCATCGCCGGAGCCGCCTTCGGCAAGCTGCCCTTCGTCCTCGGCGGCATCGAACTGGAGGCTGTCGGGATCGACGACGCCGCCGCCGCGATGATCCTGGCCGCCGACCGCGGACGCGTGGGCGAGCGTTACCTGATCTCGGAGAAGATGATCTCCAACGCCGAGGTGGTGCGCATCGCCGCCGAGGCTGCGGGGGTGCCGCCGCCGACCAGGACGATCCCACTGCAGGTTGCCTACGCGCTGGCCGCACTCGGAACCGCCAAGGCGAAACTGACCGGCAGCGACGAGCGTTTGACCCTCAACGCCCTGCGCCTGATGCGCGCCGAAGCCCCGGTCGACCACTCCAAGGCCGAGCGAGAACTCGGCTGGCATCCGCGGCCGGTGGAGGAGTCCATCGGTGAGGCCGCCCGGTGGTGGGTGCAGCTGCGGGCGGCCAAGCGCGCGAGTTCCTAGCGTCGAAAATGCGCCTGGATCGTGATCCGGGCCGAAAACACGATCTGTGTGCAATCTCGATCGGCAATCCCCGGCGCCAGCGACGTGGCGTTTGCTGGATGGATGACGCCCGACTCGACAGAGTTACCTGGTTCGCTTTACTGTGGGTCATTCCGCTTCTCGGATGGCGGCGATAGGGAGGGTAGTGACCATGGTTCTGAACGTCGATCCAGCAACGGTTGGTACGTCGGCTACAACGGAAGAAGGCATCAGCGCCGGAATTGCCGCGGCCACCTCGGCAGCGGCTGCGGCCCTGACCGCGGTGCTCCCGATGGGCGCTGACCTGGATTCCATCGCGTTCGCGGCCGCGCTGAACGGGGCCGGGGCATCCTATGTCGGCACCGCCGCCGAGCACTCCGCCAATCGCAGCATGTTCGGGGGCGCACAGAACCTCGCGGCGGCCACTTACACGGCCACCGAAGCCATTCGCGATACCGCACTGGGCCTGTAGGGCAGCTGGGACATTCGCCGAAGAGAACCCCTCGCCCATGCCAGATCCCTCGTGGCCGTCGTCGCCGCCCGAAGCCAACTACCTGAGGTTGGCTGGGCCTGGCGCGACCGGCACTGCAACCACGTTAGCCAGCGCAGCCGCATGGCAGGCCCTGATGGCCGGCAATGAAATAGCGTTCTCGGCGTCCACTCTGAACACCGCGACGACGGCACTGAACTTCGAAGGCCTCGGTGGGCTGGGCTCGACCACCGCGGCCACCGGGCTGAACACTGCGCTACAGATGCTCGCAGGCTGGGTGCAGGAAAAGCCACCGATCCTGGCCAGCGCTGTTTCGGCCTACGAAACCGCCGTCTCTTCGATGATCCCGGCTGAGGTGTCCGTCGCCAACCGCACCGCGCAAGCTTCCGACGTCGCGATAAACCCACTGGTACTGGGCGCGCTGACACCTGCCATCGTGGCGCTCGACGCCGAGTACTTCGGCGAGCACTGGCCGCACAACGCCGGTGCCGGCGCCGCGTACGGAACCGCGCTCGCGGCCCTGGTGCCGGCGTTGGCCGTACCACCGCCGCTGGCTCCGCCCGGAGCATCACCGGCCGCTCCAGCATCGGCCGCCGCCGCAGTGGCGGAAACCGCCGGCGAGACCGCCGCCGGGCAGGCGATGAAAGAGTCGAGCCAGATCGCGAAGCTTGCCGGCGACGGAGCCGCCGCACCGGCCGAAGGGATCGGCCAGGCTGCCTCAACCTTCATGCAGCCACTGCAGTCCGCGATGCAGCCGCTGATGGGCATGTTCCAAGCTCCCATGCAGGCCGTGCAGGGCCTGGTGAGCCTGCCGCAGTCGTTGATGGGGCAGCTTGGCGATCTATCCAGCTCGCCACTCAACGGTGAGGTCCAGATCCCGGCCGCGACGCTCACCGGAACTGTGGGAGCGGGCGCGCATGCCGTTGGCGCCGGCGGAGGCTTCGGTGCCGGAGTGGGCGGCCTGAGCAGCGTCGGCGCGTCGGGCGCCGGAGGCGTGGGCGGAGCTCCGGGCGCCGCTCTCACGAGCTACACCCGTCCGACCAGCAGTTTCGCGCCCGAGAACAGCGGCCGCCCGGCAGGTCTGAAGACGGGCTTGTTAAGTGCCGCTGAACTGCGTGGCCCGACGACGACGGCAGGTGCCGGACCGGTCCCGGTGTCGCCTCCGCATGCCGGAATGCTCGGGCATAGCAAAGGTGAGACCACCAAAGGGGATGCTCCGCTCGCTCGCATCGTGATCGTAGCGGACCGCAGCCCAGAACGTCGTTCCAGCTAAGTTCTCGCATGAGGGGGTTTATCCGCATCAGGTTTGCCATAGGGGTGAAGTGACAGCCCACGGGCAACGACCAATACTCGTCAGATTCCCCAGTACGGGGGAGACCATCAAATCGTTCAGCAACGGAGGAAACCATGACACTCGTCGTCACACCCGATGTGCTCCGCAGCACCCAGCAGGCTATTGAGTCGGCCCTGGAGCACGCCACCGCCATCGCCAACGGCTACCTCAGCACGCACGAGGGACTCGGATCGGCAGTCTGGGGCGGCCAAGCGCAGGCGGCATCGGTGAATACCGCCGCCCAGATCAACCAGGACCTCCAGCAGACCATCACCGGCGGGATGCGCCTGGCCAACGGCCTCGGCCAGGCGGCTTCGTTGATGGAGCAGCACGAAATCGACGCCGCTCACGGTCTCAGCAGCTTCGCCACCAACGCCTGACCCCCTACACCGAAAGGCTTATCCCATGAACGGAAACATCACCTACAACCACGGCGCCGTCGCAGATTTCGCCTCCGACGTCGGTAACCGGGCGGCCCAGCTGATGGAGATTCACGACGATATCCAGCAGCGCACCAACGGTATCGCCGACTTCTTCGAGGGCCAGGCTGCTGCCGGTTTCCACGAAGCGCAGATGCAGATGCTGCACGGCCTGCAGGGCCTCATCCAGACGGTCAGCCAGCACGGACAGACCATCAGCAGCGTCAACGAAGGCGCCCATGCCACCGACCTGAGCATGAGCAACCTGTTCTGACCGACATCCGTCAGTCGGCGGGGCGCACAGCGAGTGCGCCCCGCCGTCTGTATCGGGGGAAACCATGCTGACAACAACTCTCGACGGTCTGTGGGTGCTGCAGGTGCTGTCCGGCATCGAGGTGCTCGCGCCCGAACTCGGCCTGCGCGCACACCTGCCCAGCGTCGAAACGCCGCAGCAGGCTTTGGGCCACCCGGCTGCCGACGAACTGCGCGCAGCCGGGGTGATCGACGCGGCCGGTGCAGTGGACCTGACAGTCCTTGAGTGGCTCACGGTGCTGTCGCGTCGCGACGTGGCGCTGCTTCTGTATGTGCAAACTCCGACAGCCGACGTTCAACAGGAGCGGGTTCTGCTCGCCCGGTTCGCCCGGTGGTGGGTGAGCCTGGAACGTTGTGGGTCTCTGGTGCGGCTTTGCGGCGCCGGGACGGCGTCTTGCGAGCAGTCGGCCGGCCAGCTGATCAACGCCCAGATCGAGCGGCTGTGCGGCCAGCGGCCACCGGCCGCGATGAAACCGGCGAGCATCGAGGTCGACGAACTCCTCGGCGCCGTTCGGGACACCGGCAGTCTGCGGACCTTCCTTGTCGACCGTCGCTTCGACAGCGACCAGATCGCTCTACTGACGCTGGCCGCCGACACCGAACGCTCGGCGCAGGCCTCCGTGGTGGCAATTCAGTCCGGCGTTGCGAGTGGTCCGGCACGCCGACACATCGGTTCTGGCGCCGTGACCATCATCGACACCCCGCAAGGCCGGTTGGTGTCCGAGCACGCCACACGCGGGGGACGGTCCTGGATGATCGTCGGCCCCGGCTCGGCCGGAAACCTCGCGTCTGCCGTTCTGACCATGCTGCGCAACCTGCCTGCACACGAGGGCTGGTTCTCCTATAGAAAGGCCGTCTAGGTGACGAATTCCTGGAACGAACCAGGGCGCTCCACGGAACGCACAATCCCCCTGCACCGGGAAGGATCCGGGGCGCACTCTCGCAACCTGTCCGACTCCGTCTCCGGAACACTGCGCATTTCAGACATGGTGGCGCCCAGAAAAATTCCACCGGGTGCAGGATGGCGCAAGACCGTCTACAACGTCTCGTTCAAAACCATCAACCCCGGGGAGTCCCCGGCCGAACGGCATTATCGCGAACTCCGCGAACGGATTCGCCGGCACATTCGCAAGCAGTACGTCGTCGCCTTTGTCTCCGGAAAGGGCGGTGTCGGGAAGACAACGATGACGGCATGTGTCGGAGGTATCTTTCGGGAGTGCCGGCCAGAGAATGTGGTCGCCATCGACGCCGCTCCCGGGTTCGGCACACTAGCGGGCCGAATCGACGAAGCGCCCCCCGGCGACTATGCGGCGGTACTCAACGACACCGACGTCCAGGGTTACGCAGATATCCGGGAACACTTGGGACAGAACACCATCGGCTTAGACGTCTTGGCCGGTAACCGTGCCTCAGACCAGCCACGGCCGCTGGTTCCAGCGATGTTCAACGGTGTTCTGGCGCGACTGCGGCGGACTCATAACGTCATCCTGGTCGACACCTCCGATGATCTCGAACACCCAGTGATGAAGGCGGTCCTCGACTCCTGCGACACCCTGGTATTCGTATCCGGCCTCACCGCTGACACCTCCCTCCCGGTAACCCGTTCGATCGACCTGTTGCGTTCAATGGGCTACCACGAACTCGTGTCGCGGAGCATGGTGATCATCAACGACAGCCGCAACGGATATGACAAAGACGCCCGCGCCTACCTCACCGAGAGATTCAGCCAGTCCGGTGCGACCGTCGAATTCATGCCCTACGACCAGCATCTCGCCTCGGGCGGCATCATCGACACGGCGCACGAGCTTCAGAAGAAGAGCCGCCTGCGACTCTTCGAGATCACCGCCGCACTTGCCGATAAATACGTACCGGATGCCGACAGGCCACGCTGATGCCCACCGTCTCGTTTCCGGCTCGGTGTGCCGTCGCTGTCATCTGTGGTGAAAACCTTGTTTCGCAGGTCTATCCGGCTTCGGTACCCATCGAGGTGTTTATCGACAATATCGTCGAATTACTCAACGACGACTTGAAGCGACGCGGCGCGGCACCCCTGGACGCGGGCATTGCCTATGAACTCCAACGGGCGAACGGAACCCGCCTGGACGCGACAAAGGCGCTCGACGACTTAGGCGTCGAAGACGGATCCACTCTGGTGTTGGTACCCGCTGAGCGAGGGGAATCCTTTGAACCGCAATATGAATCGTTATCCACCGGGCTCGCGGAGGTGGGCAAGTCGCTCTTCGCGCCGGTGACGGCTGAGACGGCCGTGACGACATCGCTGGCGATTCTCGGGATGATCGTCGTGACTGTCCTTGGATTGACTGTCCACACCCGGATGCACACCGAGTCGGCGATCACGGCTGTGGCAACCCTGGTTCTCGGTGCGGCGCTCGGATTCGGGGCTTTCTCGGTGTGGAGATGGTGGCCGGCCCGGTGGCAGCTGTCCAGTGGATTGGGATGGCTCGCCGTTCCGTTACTGGCAGTGGGTTTCGCGGCTGCGGCACCGGGCAGCCTCGGCGGTGCTCATCTTTTCATCGGCGCATTGGCCCTTGCCGTCCTGACGTGTGGCCTGGTGACAGTCACCGATCGGAACGTGATCGCCGCGGCAACCGTGGTGACGCTGTGCGCGATCGGCGGTGTGATCGCCGCTGTTCGTATGTGGCAGCCCGTTGCGGCGCAGCGGCTGGGCATGTGCGCGCTGATCGGACTTCTGCTGCTGCTCAGCGCAGGTCCGACGATCGCGTTATGGGTGGCGCGGATTCGGCCCCCGCATTTCGGGTCAATCACCGGCCGGGATGTCTTCCGGCGCAGTGACGGCATGCCTGTCGATGCCGTCACACCGGTTGATGACGAGGTCGGCGAGGAGCCGAATCGCGACGAGACCCCCCGTGGCTCAGTGATTGCCGGAGCGGCGCGGCGCGCCAACGGCGTGCTGACCGGCATCTGCGTAGCGGCGGCGATCGCCCTGCCGATGGCGGTCTGGTTCACCTTGATGCCCGGTCAGCCGAAGAGCGCAGCAGCTGCACTCTTGGCGCTGTTGTTCGTGCTGATCTTCATCAGCCGCGGCCGGGCCTTCGCCGACCGCCGCCAGGCGGTGGCGCTGGTCTGCGGTGCGGCCGCTGGTCTGTGCAGCGGCGTCGTCCGTTACGTCCTTCACCTCCCCGCGCCGTCGGTCGCACCACTGATCTGGGGCAGCCTCGTGCTCGCCGGCTTTGCGGCTGCCGGTCTGGCCGCCGCCTTACTGGTGCCGGTCACGCGGTTCACCCCGCTGGTGCGCATGGTGGCCGAGTGGCTGGAGCTCGCCGCCATTGTCGTCGCCCTGCCGATGGCGGCATGGGTGGGTGGACTGTTCAACTGGGTGCGCATGCGATGAAGTTGGCTGGAGCTCACCGCCTTTTTGCCGCGACAATGGCGGTTCTGCTGACGGGCATGCTGTCCAACGCGCCGATCGCATTGGCCATCGAACCACCGTCCGTCGACCCGGCACTGGTGCCGCCGGACGGGATGCCGGGCCCGGAACAGGCGATGCGTCAGAGCAATGTCTGCGCCCGGGCCATCACCGTCGCCACGCCCGACGTCGGCCGGCCCACCCCCGGATTCGCGATGCTCAACGTCGATAAGGCATGGCAGTACTCCACCGGAAACGGCGTCGCTGTCGCGGTGATCGACACCGGCGTGAACCCCAGCCCACGACTGCCGGTCGTACCGGGCGGTGACTACATCATGGGCGGAGACGGGCTGACCGATTGCGACGCCCACGGCACCATCGTCGCCTCGCTGATCTCCGCCGCACCCAAGGGCGTCCCGATGCCCGCGCCGATGCCGCCAATCCCGGCGTTCCCGCCACCGTCGGGAGGTCCGCCGGTCACCGCCGGGCCGCTCCCGCCGGGACGGTCAGATTCGCCTTGCCCTCGCCGTCGAGCGTCGCCCGCAGCTGCGAGACGAACGCGAAGCGCTCCCGCTCGTAGACCTGCAGCGCGACGGGCGCTCCGGGACGCGCCGGGTCGGTCGTGACCACGACCGTCGCTCCGGAGCGCGCGACGGTCACCTTCGGCGCCACGTGGACGCGGACAGGCGGGCTGAGCCTCGCGCCGACGCGGGCGCGCAGCAGCGACGGCCCGTGTATTCGCATCACGAAGGCGTAGCTGCCGTCGGGGCGCGGCTTCTGCCGGGCGAGCGCGTGCCACCGGCTCTTCGTCCAGCGGCGCTCGAGCACGACAGGCACGCCGGCACTCGGGACGAGGCCGGTGAGGACGGCCTTCGCACCGAGGTGCAGCGGGTGGTCGGGGCCCGTCAGGACGACGCCGTAGACGTGGATCTCGCCCTTCATGAAGCGGTGCACACGACAGC
>JBAXUD010000009.1:0-19926 GCA_037129875.1 Mycobacteriaceae bacterium | reverse complement strand
CGTTCTCGCCGACCGTCAAGGCGCGTCCGGCGCCCACCGCTCTGCCGGGCAACGTCGTCACCGGCGGCTGATCGACTCTGTTGACTCGGCGGACTACATGAGAAGTTCCCGCCGATGACGCCCGGACGTCCGCTGACCGCGGTGGCACTCGCCGCGGTCAGCGTGGCAGCCGCCCTGTTCGCCGCCGGTTGTCAGGGCGCACCTTTCCCGGATGCGCAGATCGACGGTCCGTACGGCGACCTCCTCGCCAGTTCGACCGACCTCGGCCCAGCCGCCGACGAGCAAGTTCAGCTGACTGCGGCTCTGCACGAGTCCAGGCGTCCCGAGCGGTTGTTCGCCTGGTCCGGTGATCATGGCCTGTCTGTGCGCTGGCGCGACGGTGATCGGTGGGCCGTGGTCGAGGGACCGGCGGCGGCAGTGTCGGCGGCCTTCGGAATCGATGTGCATGACTACCGCGGCCAACGCGGCCAGCTTTTCTACGCCGCACCCCAGCAGCCCTCGGTGCCCGAGGCTGTGCAGGCCGACGTCGCCGAACTCGGGCGGGTTCTCAGCTACACCCCGCACCGGGAATCACGCCCGCCAATGGTGCCCCTGGAGGTTCCCGAGCAGGGCCTGAGCCCCAGCGCCGTCCTGCGCACCTACAACATTGCGCCCCTGCGCGAGGCCGGCCACACCGGTGCGGGGTCCACCGTGGTGGTGTTCGCCTTCGATGGTTTCAACCAGGCCGACCTCGACTCGTACTCGTCGACGTTCAATCTGCCGGCCTTCACCCCCGAGGTCGTCGGGGGTCAGCCGTCGGCTCCCCGCGGGGAAGCCACCATGGATCTGGAAGTGATCCATGCCATCGCCCCGGACGCGAAGACGGTTCTGGTCAATGCCCGGCCGACGGTGGAAGGGCCGGGTGCCTATCAGAAGATCGCGCAGATGATGGAGGACGCCGATCAGCGGTATCCCGGTGCCATCTGGAGTTTCTCGATCGGGTGGGGTTGCGACAAGCTCATCACCGCCGCCGACCTGGTCCCGGTGCGCGCCGCGCTGGCCAAGGCGCAGGCGAATGGGACCACCGCTTTCGACGCCAGCGGCGACCTCGCCGGCCTGGAATGCAAAGGCGGCGACGAGTGGTCATCACCGCCGCACGCCGACAATGTCGGTCTGGATGCGGTGGCCTCCATGCCGGAGATGACCAACGTCGGGGGCACGACCTTGTCCACGGACGCCTCCGGCGGGTGGCTGGCCGAGCAGGCCTGGTTCGACGCTCCGTTGTCGCAGGGCACCGCCGGGGGAGTGTCATCGCTTTTCGACCGTCCGGCCTGGCAGGGCCTGATGGCCTTCAACCCGGGAACGAAGAAGCGACTGACACCGGATATCTCCGCTGTCGCCGACCCCTTCACCGGTCTGAAGATCGTGTTCAACCAGCAGGAGATCGTCGGCGGCGGCACCTCGCAGGCGGCCCCGCTGTGGGCGGGCATCGCCGCGGTGATGAACCAGTACCTGGTCGACAACGGCGGCCGGCCCCTCGGGGATCTCAACCCGCTGCTGTACCGGGTTGCCGAGGGATCCCGGTTACCCGCCTTCCACGACGTCGTTCTGGGCGGCAACGCCGTCGCCACCGCAGGGCCGGGCTACGACCTGGTGACCGGCCTCGGCACGCCCGACGCGGACAACCTGACCCGCAACATCCTCGTCCTGCAGAAGCTGCTGCCGTGACAACTGCGGTGCCCACCGTTGAGTGCAAGCGGTGCGAGGTCGAGGTACCGGCCGGAAATTTCTGCGGCCTGTGCGGCTGTCATCCGGATGCAGAGCCGGGTAAAAACTCAGTCTGGTTGCGCGCCAAGACATTCGGTGCAGCACCCAATGAAGGCGTGCTGCGACCGGCGCTGACGAGTTCACTGTTCCCACAGCTGCCCAACCGATCGCGCACGCCTTTCCGGGTGACGCTGATCATCGCCGCGGCGGGGCTGCTGCTGGCTGCCGTCCTGCGACTGCCCACACTGGGCATCGCCATCTCGGCACTCGGGCTGCCGCTGCTGTTCGTCCTGTATCTGCGCGCATCGGCCGCCGACCGCGACGTACCACGGGTGTCGCTGGCGCTGGCCGCCGTGTTCGGCGCGCTACTGGGCGCCGCCTGGGTTCTGGTCAGCGGCCAGGTCGTCGCCCGCACCTACGGCGTGCCGATGGCCGTCGGGCTGGCACTTCACCACCTGTTGCGCGAGGGCGTCGCCATCCCGGTGGCCGGCATGGTGCTGATGATCCTGCCGACGGTGCTGATCCGGCTGGTGCGTCCGGGAAGCCGGGACTCGTTGGACGGCTTCGTGATCGGGGCGCTGGCCGGCCTGTGCTTCAGTGCCGCCGCGACGCTGGTCCGGCTGATACCGCAGGTCACCACGGGCCTGATCGCGCATGCCCGACCGGTGATGGGCCTGGTGGTCGAGGTCGTCCTGTGTGGTGTCACCGTCCCGATCACCGCGGCGGCGGCCGGCGGGATGGTCGGTATCGCACTCTGGTTCCGCCAGCCGGAGGGTCGCCACCACGGTGGCCGCGTGCGACTCGTGCTCATGCTGCTGGCCGGTGCGGCGCTGCTCATGCATGCCGGTGTGGGTGTCATCGACATCGTCGGCCTGCCCCAACTCACGATGCTCGTTACCCACCTCACCGCGACGCTGGTGGTGCTCTTGGCCCTGCGCCTGGTGCTGCAACTGGCATTGCTGCACGAGGCGCACGACCCCATCGCCGAGGATCAACCGCTGCTGTGCCCGCACTGCGAAATGGTGGTGCCGGACATGGCATTCTGCCCCGCGTGCGGAGCGGCGACACGGGCCTCCTCACGTGAATCCCGCCGGGAGCGGCGGGGCCGATTCCGCGCCCGGGCGCTCGACGACGATTCGGCCGAGCCGTCCCTGCCGCAGTCGTTGGACGGGGTACCGGAAAACGTCTATCCCGGGTACGCGATGCCCGCGGGGCGCTATCTGGCCCCCGGTCTGCCCCGGCTCAGATTCGGCTGGCTGCTCAGCCGTTGGGGGGTCGTCATCACCGCGGCGGCGGTGGTACTCGGCGGGGCGGCGCTGGTACTGACGCCCAAGATCGCCCACTACATGTGCCCGCCGGACTGCGGTAAGCCGCCGACCGGTATTCCGGTGATGGCCCTGCCCCGCTTCGACGCCCCGGACGGTTCCTTCTCGGTGTCCTACCCCGCGCCGGGGTCGGCCTACAACGTCGTCACGACGAAATCCGGTGTCACCGCCACGTATACCGGTGGTGACGGCGGCGTCCTGCAGTTGTTCTCCGAACCGGCCAAGGGCCGCTCGGCGCGCGACGTTGCGCGGGCGCTGGTCAAGCGAACCTACCCGGACGCCAAGGTGGCCTACGAGGTTCCCAACGCGATGGTGGGATACCAACCGGGCTACGGGGAGGTCGTCGACGACTGGCCGCAGGGTTCGACGTCCGGTTACAGCCGGGTCCGGATTCTGGTGATGACCGCGGTGAAGAACGACGTCGCACTCGTGGCGTTCGCGACCGGTCCCTATCACGCCTTCGGTCCCGACTACGGTCCCGGCCCGCCGTCGGGAGCCAATCTTGAACTCGCTCAGGACATGGGCAAGTACGTCAACAGCTTCCACTGGCAGGGCGACCCCACCCGGTAGTCCACTCGGTGCCGGCGGAAACCGTTCAGGCCCAGCCCAATTCGTGCAGACGCTCGTCGTCGATTCCGAAGTGGTGGGCAAGTTCATGGATCACCGTGATGGCGACTTCCTCGACGACGTCCTCGTCGGTGTCGCAGATCTCCAGCAGAGAATCCCGGAAAATCGTGATGGTGTCCGGCAGTGCACCGCCGTAGTTCGAGTCACGCTCGGTCAGCGCGATGCCCTCGTACAGGCCGAGCAGGTCGGGATCCTCGGGATGTCGGTCGGAGACCAGCACCACGACGTTGTCGATCGCTGCGGCCAGGTCCGGGGGAATCAGGTCGAGCGCATCGGAGACCAGTTCCTCGAAGCGCTCCGGGCTCATGCCGACAGGCACTAGCCCGGCGGGCCCTGGGGAGTCCCGTTGCCCGGAAGTGGCGGCGGCACAGGAAGATTCAGCCGCTCCTCGGGGATCGGCGGCGGGGGCACCGGGGGCTGGCCGTTGACCAGCAACGGACCCTTGGCGGTATTGATCAGCGTCGCCCATCCGCCGTTGCCCAGCGTTGCTCCGATATTGCAGGAAATCTGGCGGCTGCCGGCGGTCCAACTCGGAAGCGACACGGTGTTGTAGATCAGAGTCAGGGTGGTGTCGCGAAGTTTCCCCGGGGCCAGGTAGGCGTCGGTCAACGAATTGCAGACCTCTTTGATGAACGCGTCCTGGTCGGCATCCACCGGCAGGCCGCCGGGGAACTTCTCGGCGAGGTTGACCGTGCCGGTGACCTCCATGGCGTGCGGCGCCGCGCAGTCGACCGGGGCGTCGTTGGGCTGGTTGGTCGCCGGATCGATGCCCAGGCAGGTGCCGGTGGGCCACACCTTGGACTGGTCGACATCGGCGACCCGGCCCTTGAAGATCAGCTGTTGATTGCCCGGGCCCTGAAGTTGGAGCCCGCACAGCAGGCGTCGCTCGCCGGCATGCTTCCAGGCCTTGTCGCCCGCCCACAGCATGCTGATGCTGAACCTGCTGTTGGGGTCGTACTTGGGTCCGAGGTAGCGCTCCGCGGCCGGCTGGCACTGCTCGAGGGTGATCTGCTGGATACGCGCCGGCGACGGCGGCTCGGCGTCCGGGCCGAACTCAGAACCCGGGTAGGCCCGCATGTCCACCGACTCGGCCACCTCGAAGCGATGATCGTCCTTGCAGTCGACGACCGCGGCCGTGTCCATACCGTTGTCGGGCCAGGTCAGACAGTCGCCGGCCCTGGCGTTGACGAACGCCGGGTTGGCGGAGGCGCCCAGCGGGTCCGTCGGGACGACATTGCTCAACGTCGCGTTATTGCGGATCGGCAGCGCGGTGACCGTACCGGCGATCAGCAGACCCCCCAGTGCGGTCAACAACAACGCGCGGCGCGCCGACTTCGCGTGCAAGGCGCCGGACCAGCGCCGCGGCGGGGGCTCGTCGTCGTATTCCTCGACCGGCGGGGCCTCAGATAGCTCCAACATCTCCTCCATTGTGGCAGGCCCGCGTGGTGGCCTGACAAGTGCTGCTCACCGACCGTTATGCGGTTGTGCTGTGCCGCCCCGTGGAAGAGCGCAACCGGGGCCGCATAAGGTGCAGGTCGTGATCGACCTCAAACTGGTGCGCGAGGACCCGGACGCGGTGCGCCGTTCGCAGCGCAGCCGCGGTGAGGACCCCGCCACCGTGGATGCGCTCCTGGAGGCCGACGCCGCCCGCCGCGGGGCCATCTCCGCCGCCGACACGCTGCGCGCCGAGCAGAAGGCGGCCAGCAAAGGTGTCGGCTCGGCCACACCTGCGGAGCGTCCGGCGCTGCTGGAGCGGGCCAAACAGCTCGCTTCCGCGGTCAAGGAGGCCGAGGCGCGCCAAGCGGAGGCCGAGGCCGCGTTGACCGCGGCGCATCTGTCGATCCAGAACGTGGTGATCGACGGGGTGCCCGCCGGTGGCGAGGATGACTATGCGGTTCTTGAGGTTGTCGGCGAGCCCCGGGCGATCGAGGACCCCAAGGACCATCTCGAACTGGGTGAGGCGCTGCACCTGATCGACATGGAACGCGGGGCCAAGGTGTCCGGCTCGCGGTTCTACTTCCTCACCGGCCATGGTGCCCTGCTGCAACTCGGCTTGCTGCAGTTGGCGGTTCGGCTGGCCACCGACAACGGCTGCACGCTGATGATTCCGCCGGTGCTGGTGCGCCCGGAGGTGATGGCCGGCACCGGGTTCCTCGGCGCGCACGCCGATGAGATCTACCACCTCGAGGCCGACGACCTCTATCTCGTCGGCACCTCCGAGGTTCCGCTGGCCGGTTACCACGCCGACGAGATCCTCGACCTGTCCGCCGGACCGCGGCGCTATGCCGGTTGGTCGTCGTGCTTTCGCCGGGAAGCCGGCAGCTATGGCAGGGACACCCGCGGCATCATTCGGGTGCACCAGTTCGACAAGGTCGAGGCGTTCGTCTACTGCCGACCGGAGGAGGCCGAGGCCGAGCATCAGCGGCTGCTGGGCTGGCAGCGTCAGATGCTGGAACTGATCGAGGTGCCCTATCGCGTCATCGATGTGGCGGCGGGCGATCTCGGTTCCTCGGCGGCCCGCAAGTTCGACTGCGAAGCCTGGGTACCCACCCAGCAGGCCTACCGGGAGCTGACCTCGACGTCGAACTGCACGACGTTCCAGGCCCGCCGGCTGGCGACCCGCTATCGCGACGAGAACGGCAAGCCGCAGATCGCCGCCACGCTCAACGGCACGCTGGCCACCACCCGGTGGCTGGTGGCGATCCTGGAGAACCATCAGCAGCCGGACGGCAGCGTGCGGGTTCCCGCGGCGCTGGTGCCGTTCGTGGGGACGGAGGTGCTGGCGTAAATGATCGAACTGGAACTCGACGAACTACAGGGGTGGTTCGGTTTCGGGGTGGCCGGTAATTTCGCCGGGCATCTCGAACAAGCCGGTGAGGCAGCCGATTTCACCAGTGTGGACAGTCACGGAGACGCTCCCAAAGGCATCTTCCCGTGGTACGTCCCGGGCCATGACGGCCAACTCGGGGAGTTTCCGCTGTCCCACGATGCGCTGATCGTTCCGGAAACCAGCGAGGACGGAGGCCCGCTGAACCTGCAGATCGAGCCCGAGGTGGGGCTGGCCTGCGAGGTGGTGTGGAGCGGCGACACCGTCGTCACGCTGCGGCCGTTCGCGCTGGGGGCGTTCAACGACTGCTCGATCCGGCGGCCCAACGCCCGCAAGATCAGTGAGAAGAAGAATTGGGGCCCGGCGTCCAAAGGCGTTGCCTACGAGTTCTTCGAGGCTCACGACCTCACCCCGGACGGCCCCACCGCGACGTTGCGGCTGTTGTGCCATCTGCGCACCGCCGACGGTGTGCACCATGAGTACGGCGTCGACAGTCCCCTGCTGGGCTACTCGTATTACGGCGAGGTGCTGCTGGACTGGATCGTCGAGAGGCTGGCCAACCAGAAGGGTTCGCCGGACACCCCGTTGGAGGATGTCGGTGCGCTGATGGTGGCCGCCGGCCGGCCCAGCCACACACTGATCGGCATCGGCGCGACCCGCTACACCAGCTACGGGGAGAGCACCTACCTCAAGCCCGGCGACGAGGGAATCGTGCGGGTGTACGACACTGCCGGGGAAGGCTTTTCAGAGTTACGACAGCTGGTGTGGGAGCCCTGACACAGCCGGCGCTAATGCTCGAGCACCTCGGCCAGCATCGCCAGGAACTCCTCCGGATCCTCGGGCGTGAACGCGGGAGCCGGCCAGGTGCCCGGCACATCCAGGGTGACCAGTACCGACTTCAACGGCCGGCGGACATCCAACGGCAACCACCGGCGCAGATCCGAACTGCCCCAGATGCGGAACCGCTGCATCAACACACCGAGTGATTCGGCGTGATAGCTCTTGATGGCTCGCAGCGGGATGACTTTGGCTGTGCCGGAGGGGAAGTGGTAACGCCGCAGAGTCAATGCGCGCCGGTCCAGTTGGACCAGCCCGTCGTCGTAATACTGCCGCGGCGGTGAGCTCACAGCTTGGAACAACGCAGCGGATGGCCCTTTGAGGTCAGGCACTTGCCCGACTTGAGATCCCACTCCCACCCGTGCAGGTTGCAGGTCAGCGTCGTGCCCTCCACCACACCGAAGCGCGACAGGTCGGCCTTGAGGTGGGGACAGCGCCGCTGCACCTCCCAGCCGTCGAGCGTGACCGTCGAGGTGTCGTCGTGTGCCTCGGCGAACCAGCCGTCGGCGTAGGCGATCCGCTCGTCGGTGAGGCACTTGAAGAACGTGTAGAGGTACTCGTTGTAGCCGCCGACCCGCCAGGCCTTGAACCGGGTCGACAGAAAGATGGTGTTGACCCAGTCGGGCTCGTTGTCGCGCAGTACCGTGCGCACCAGCTCCGGCGCGATCTCGAAGCCGTACCGGAATTTCTCGTCCGGAATCGGTTCGCGCACTGCACGTTTCGGGAAGTCCAGGACGACGGTCTCCGGGCCCATCTTCAGTTCGACCGGGTATCCGATGCCATCGCAGATCTGGTCGCTCTGCGTCATGATCGGTTCGAATCGGGCCCGCAGCGGTTCCAGCAGCGACTCGCCCTGCGCGGGCGCCCAGCCGGCCTTCTCGGCGGCCAGCACCGGCGCCATCCGCTCGGCGTAGGCGGCGATATAGTCCGCCTTGCCGGTGGTGAAGATGCTTTCCAGCTCATCGTCGGTGATCGTGTGCGTCAGCGAAATGAGCTGGGAACCAAGGAAATCCGCCTTCGAGCCGGGGATCATCAGCAGTCCGCCGTTGTGCCCGTTGTGCCGCATCTGCTCCAGGAACACCATCTGGTCGGGGAAGATGTTGCCCGGGTCGCCGTGGTCGTCATTGAGGAACCGCAGCTCGGGATCCAGGAAGCACGGCGGCCCGGCCGACGGGATCACCCAGGTGGCATCGACGTCGGAGATGTACTGGCGGCACCGGTCCATCCCCCGCTGTCGCTTCTGGGTGGCGAAGGCCTCCTTGGCACGCTCGGGCATGTCGTAGACCATCGGATACCAGATAGCGCCGGAGTACTGCGGCATGTGCACGTCGATATGGCCGAACTCCGCCAAGACGTCCAAAGCCAGCGGCCGGGAGTCGTTCATGTTGAACACCGTCGTGGTGCCGTCGGAGACCACGATCCCGGAGTCGCCGATGGGGCCGTCGGCCGGTGCGCGCAGCGCGATGATCATGACGTCCAGGTCGCCCTTGGGTCCGGCGACCCGGTGCTTGACGGAGTCCTCCGTTTCGAGGAACCGGTGAAAGCCGAGCTCTTCGAGTCCACGCTTGAGGTCGGGCACCGGGAAGTCTGGCAGCAGCACCACGGCGTCGGAGTTGACGTGCTCGGTCAACAGCTGCGGGTCGAAGTGGTCCTTGTGCAGGTGCGAGATGTAGAGGTAGTCGCAGTCGCCCAGGGCGTCCCAGTCCAGGCCGGTGTTGTCGGGAAAGACGAACCACGAGCCGAAGTAGGCGGGGTTCACCCACGGGTCGCACAGGATGCTCCCGGCGGCCGTGTCGATCCGAAACCCGGCGTGGCCGATACTGGTGACCTGCATGAATCCCCTTCCCGAGAGTGACGCAGACGCCCATGAGCTTAGCCGCCCGCGGGTAGGCTGACGGTTGTGGAGGCGGCATACGAAACTGTTATCGCGGGAGTCCGGCTGCTGTGGCGCACCCAGGGGCTGCGCATCACGATCACCGGGATGGAGAACCTCCCGGCCAACGGCGGCGCGGTGGTCGCCATCAACCACACCGGCTACCTCGACTTCACTTTCTCCGGCCTGCCCTTCTATCGCCTGCGCCCCCGGCGCCTGGTGCGGTACATGGCCAAACAGGAGGTGTTCGACCACAAGGTCATCGGACCCGTCATGCGCAGCCTGCGCCACATTCCGGTCGACCGGGCCAGCGGTGCGGCCTCCTTCGACGCGGCGGTGAGCGCGCTGAAGCAGGGCGAGTTGGTCGGCGTCTACCCGGAGGCGACCATCAGTCGCAGCTTCGAACTCAAGGAGTTCAAGACCGGTGCGGCGAGGATGGCGATCGCGGCCGACGTGCCGATCATCCCGCACATCGTCTGGGGCGCCCAACGCATCTGGACCAAGGATCACCCCAAGAAGATGTGGCGTCCCAAGGTGCCGATTGCGGTCGCGGTCGGAGAACCGATCCAGCCCACGCTGCCGCCCGTCGAGCTCACCGCGCTGCTGCGCTCCCGGATGCAGCATCTGCTCGAGCAGGTGCAGGATGCCTACGGTCCGTACCCGCCCGGCGAGTTCTGGGTGCCGCACCGGCTCGGTGGCGGCGCGCCGACGTTGGCCCAGGCCGCCGAACTGGAGACCGCCGAATTGGCTGAGCGGGCGGCCCGGCGGGAGCAGCGCGGCGGTGGAGCGGGCTAGATGGAACCCGTCTACCGCGGCATCGAGATCGCGGCGGCGACCGCCGCACGCGCTCTTGGCACCTCGATCACCTATCAGGGCATGGAGGCTGAACTGGCCGAGCGCGCCCGCCGCCTGGCGGAGCGCCGCTGATGCTGCCCGCTCTGGTCGCCACTGACGTCGACGGCACCCTGCTCGATCCCGACGAACGCATCACGCCCCGGACCCGGGAGGCCGTCGCGGCCGCCGTGGCGGGAGGAGCGCATTTCGTGCTGGCCACCGGGCGCCCGCCGCGGTGGATCCCGCCCGTGGTCGACGCCCTGGGATTCGCCCCGATGGCGGTGTGCGCCAACGGGGCTGTGATTTACGACGCGGCAACCGACCGGGTGATCTCGGCGCGGACGCTGCCGGTTGACGTACTGACCGAACTCGCCGAGATCGCCGCCCGGAGCCTGCCCGGCGCCGGACTGGCCGCCGAGCGCATCGGCCGCAGCGCCCACGACACCGCCACACCGCAGTTCGTCAGCGCGCCGGGCTACGAGCACGCGTGGCTGAACCCCGACAACACCGAGGTGTCCTACGAAGATCTGCTGAGTGCGCCGGCGGTCAAACTGCTGGTGCGCAAGCCCGGCACTCCCAGTTCAGAGTTGGCGGCGGCGCTGGCCCGGCACGTCGGAGTGCTCGGCGACATCACCTACTCCACCAATGACGGACTTGTTGAAATCAGCCCGATCGGAATCAATAAAGCCGTCGGGGTGGAAGCGGTGGCCCGGCCGTTGGAGATCAGCGCCGAGGACATCGTGGCCTTCGGGGACATGCCTAACGACGTGCCGATGTTGCGCTGGGCCGGCCACGGGGTGGCCATGGGCAACGCGCACCCCGACGCCATTGCCGCTGCCAACGAGGTCACCGCTCCCAACAGCGACGACGGGCTCGCGCGGGTCCTCGAACGCTGGTGGCTCTAGCCGAGTCGACGATGCCGCCGAGGGACGAGGCGGTTGAGGAGCGAGGCAGTGGGGTATAGCCGAGTCGACGATGCCGCCGAGGGACGAGGCGGTTGAGGAGCGAGGCAATCGCGCTGGGCTCGATCCGGACTCTTGCATATACCCTTAGGGGTATGTAGTCTTGCTCATATAGATACCCCCGGTGGTATATCAATCGGAGCGGAGGCGAACCATGTTGGCTGACGAACGCGACGTCGCCGAGATACTGCACCGGCTTCGCCGCGCCCAGGGTCAGCTCGGCGGCGTCATTGCCATGGTCGAGCAGGGGCGGGAATGTAAGGACATCGTCATCCAACTGGCCGCGGTGTCCAAGGCGCTCGACCGTGCCGGCTTCAAGCTCGTCGCCTCCGGCATGCGGGAGTGCGCCAACAGCGATCAACTCGGTGGAGCGGGCTGTCTCACCGAAACGGAACTCGAAAAGCTCTTCCTCGCACTGGCATAGAACAAATAAGGAGATAAAAAATGTTGTTCAATCAGTACTACCTGGACTGTCTGTCGCATGCGTCTTATCTGATCGGCGACGAGACCAGTGGGCGCGCCGTGGTCATCGACCCGCAGCGCGACGTCAGCCAGTACGTCGCCGACGCCAAGGCGGCCGGTATGACCATCGAGCTGGTCATCGAGACGCACTTCCACGCCGACTTCCTGTCGGGTCATCTGGAGCTGGCCGAGGCCACCGGTGCGAAGATCGTCTACTCCTCGGTGGCGCAGCCGGAGTACGACTTCATGCCGGTGCAGGACGGCGAGCGTTACTCGCTGGGCGACGTGCAGTTGGAGTTCCGCCACACGCCCGGTCATACCCCCGAGTCGATGAGCATCGTGGTCTACGAGCATGCCGGCGACACTTCACCGGATTCCTGGGCGCCGTACGGGGTGATGACCGGTGACACCCTGTTCATCGGCGATGTCGGCCGCCCCGATCTGCTGGGCTCGATCGGGTTCACCAAGGAGGATCTGGCGGACAGGCTCTACGACTCGCTGCACAACAAGCTCATGCCACTGCCGGACTCCACTCGCGTGTACCCGGCGCACGGTGCCGGTTCGGCGTGCGGGAAGAACCTGTCGACGGAGTTGTGGTCGACCATGGGCGAGCAGCGCAAGACCAACTACGCACTGCGCGCGTCGAGCAAGGCCCGCTTCGTCGAGTTGGTGACCGGGGGTCAGCCGCCGGCCCCGGGTTATTTCGTCTACAACGCGATTCTCAACCGCAAGGGCCGCGAGTTGCTCGACGAGTCGGCAATGCCCAAGGCGATGAGCTATGCCGAGGTTCGTGAGGCGGTGAAGGGCGGTGCGGTCCTGGTCGACGGCCGGGATCCTGAGGAGTTCGCCATGGGCCATCTCAAGGGTGCGGTCAACATCGGCCTGGAAGGCCGCTACGCCGAATTCGCCGGCTCGGTGGTCAAGCCGGAGGACGACATCGTCCTGATGACCGACCCGGAGCGGGAATTGGAGGGCAAGAACCGGCTGGGCCGGATCGGCTTCGACCGGGTGATCGGCTACCTCAAGGATCCGTTTGCGGTGATGTTCGAGAACCAGGGCGATGTCGAGGTCGCCTCGCGGCTGACGACCAACGCGCTCGGTGAGCGCATCGCCGACGTGCCGGAGTTGCAACTGGTGGACGTCCGCAACCCGGGTGAGGCCGAGGCGGGCATGATCGGCAACGCGGTGAACATCCCGGTGGGCCAGCTGCCCGATCGGCTTGCCGAGCTTGATCCGCGTCGGCCGACGGTGGTGTATTGCGCCGGCGGCTACCGCTCCTCGATGGCGGCCAGCCTGCTGCGCAAGCACGGCTTCGACGATGTCAGCGATCTCCTCGGCGGTTACAACGCCTGGGCTGAGGCCACCCAGAACGCCTGAACCCCAGAGTGAGCCTCAAGGCCTACTACTCGATTCGGCGGCGCGCCAACTCCTTCGTTTCGTCGGGAAGTGCATCAGCGACCAATAGCTGAGGCAACAGCTCCGGTTCGAGCGTCTCGGCCCGAAACACCAAGGACACCGTCACGGGATGGTCCGGCCGGTAGATGACCGAGATCTGATCGCCGGCCTGAACCGTTCCCTGCGATATCACCCGCAGGTAGGCCCCGGGTTTCGCGGCCCGGGTGAAGGTCTTGATCCAGCCGCGCTCTCCCAGGGCCGCAGCGAATGTGCGGCATGGAATGCGAGGCGCCGACACCTCGAGCACGAGGCCGTCGCCACCCACCTGCCACCGCTCGCCGATCAACGCCCCGCTGACCTCAACACCTCCGGTGGTGAGGTTCTCGCCGAACATGCCATTGGTCAGCGTGCGCTGCAGCAGGGTCTCCCACGCATCGAGATCCTCTCGCGCGTAGGCATACACGGCCTGGTCGTCACCGCCGTGGACCTTGTGGTTACCGATGACGTCGCCGACGAGGCCGCTGCCCAGGCCGCCGTGCATGGGCCCCGGAGCGCGAACAGCGACCGCCTCGGCGGTCGGCACCTTATCGATGCCCGTCAGCGGCCGCGCGACGTGATTCGGCCTCGGTTGGGCGAGGTTGACCGTGAGGACCGTACCCATGATCTGCAGCCTGACCGAGTCTCGGAGCCTCGATCAGGCGTCCAGGTCCTTCTCCACCAACTCGGCGACGCTGTTGACCACGGACTCGTCGTCGGCCGTCACGGTGACCGACGCACCGTTGGCGGCGCCCAGGGTCATGATCATCAGCGCCGATCCGGCATCCACCGGATCGCCGCCGTCCAGCGACAGGGTGACCGGCACACCGGCGTTGACGACGGCCTCGGAGATGATCGCGGCCGGCCGGGCGTGCAGGCCGACCGCCGAACCGACGATGACGGTCTTGCTGGGCATGAGGGCTCCTTCTAGGTGGGCGTCGAGATCGACTTATTGGTGATTTTTACTCGAACTCTCACGCCGAAACGGCGGTTTGGGTGGATGGGGTGGCGGAAGGGTCGGCGACCGGCTTGACCCCGGTGAACTGCTTTGCCGCGATCACCGCCAGTGCGGCGACCACGGTGCCCGCCGCCAGGGCCACCAGGAACCACAGCAGCTTGCCGATGGCGAAGAACACGAAGATGCCGCCGTGCGGCGCTTTGAGCGTCACGTCGAGGGCCATGATCAGCGCTCCGGTGACCGCGCCACCGGCCATCATCGACGGGATCACCCGGAAGGGGTCCGCCGCGGCGAACGGGATGGCGCCCTCGGAGATGAACGACGCACCCAGCAGCCAGGCCGCCCGCCCATTCTCCCGTTCGGGTTCGCTGAACAATCCCGGCCGCAGCGTGGTGGCCAGCGCCATGGCCAGTGGCGGAACCATCCCGGCCGCCATGACCGCGGCCATGATCCGCAAGCTGGCCGGTTCGGCGATGTTCAGTCCGGCGGTGGCGAACGCGTAGGCCGCCTTGTTGACCGGACCGCCCAGGTCGAAGCACATCATCAGGCCGAGGATGACCCCCAGCAGGACCACCGACCCGCCCGACAGACCGCCCAGCCACTTGGTCAGCCCGGCGGTGATATCGGCCAGCGGACGGCCCAGCAACAGGAACATCAACAGGCCGACGATCAGCGACGCCAACAACGGGATGACGACAACGGGCATCAGGCCGCGGAACCACTTCGGGACGTTCCAGCTGCTGATCCACAGAGCGGCGAACCCGGCGATCAGGCCGCCGACGATGCCGCCGATGAAGCCGGCTCCGACAAACCCGGCGACGGCACCGGCGGTGAAGCCGGGTGCGATGCCGGGCCGGTCGGCGATCGCGAAGGCGATGTAGCCGGCCAGCGCCGGAACCAGGAACCCGAATGCCAGGCCGCCGAGGGTGAACAACACCGCGCCCAGGTACTGACCCAGCCCGCCCGCGGGCAGGTTGGTCAGCGAGTTGGTGGTGGCGATGATGTGCCCCGCCGATTCCGTCTTGCCCTCGGGGGTGTTGGCGATCTCATAGCCGGCGAGCAGGAAGCCCAGGGCGATCAAAAGGCCGCCGGCCGCGACGAACGGGATCATGTAGCTGACGCCGGTCAGCAAGATCTGCCGTATTCGGGTGCCCCAGCCGACGTTACCCGACCCGACGCCCGCGGCAGCGCCTGCAGACGCCGAGGCTCCATCCCCCTGGACCCGGGCTGCGCTCGGATTGTCTGCTGCAGCAACGGCTTCGGCGATCATCACATCGGGCTCGTTGATCGCGCGCTTGACTCCGGAGGCGATAACCGGCTTGCCGGCGAAACGCTGCCGATCCTTGACGCCGACGTCGGTGGCGAAGATGACGGCGTCGGCACCGGCGATCGTCGCGGCGCTCAGCGGCGTGCTGCCCGAGGAGCCCTGCGTCTCCACTGTCAGCGCGACCCCAGCCCGCTCGGCGGCCATCTTCAGGGCGTCGGCGGCCATGTAGGTGTGCGCGATCCCGGTCGGGCAGGCGGTGATCGCGATGACCGACTTCACCTGACTCCTCGCCGGGGCGGCGACGGCCGCGGCACCCGCGGCTGCCACCGGGGCCGGATGAACGACCCCGTCCACCAGGGCGACGACCGCTTCGGCGGTGGGCGCCTCCCGCAGCGACTGCACGAAGTCCGGACGGACCAGGGCCCGGGCCAGACTGGTCAGCAATTTCATGTGCTCGGCGCCGCCGCCTTCCGGCGCGGCGATCAGGAACACCAGATCCGCCGGGCCGTCCGCGGCGCCGAAGTCGACCGGGGGCGCCAACCGCGCGAACCCGATCGAGGCGTCGCGAACCGCCGCCGTGCGGCAGTGTGGGATGGCGATTCCGCCGGGCAGGCCGGTGGCGGACTGCGCCTCGCGGGCCAGCGCGGCCGCGCCCAGCGCTATCGCGTCGTCGGCCCGGCCCGACTCGGCGACCAGCGAGGCCAACCGGCCGATCACTGTTTCTTTGTCCGAGCCGCCGTCGGCGTCGAGCAGGATCAGATCGGTACTGATGATGGGTATTTCGGTCATAGCGCACCTTCTGGTTGGGAACCGGTCGAGACCGACGTGACAGCCACGCCGTCGAGATTGATCTGAGCCGGGGACGGCAGCGCCGACCCCGGGAGCGCCGCGGCGCCGCTGCCGTAGGCGACTGCCATCTGCAACCTGCCCGGGGCGTCTGCGCCGAGGACGTCGGCGCGCACATAGCCGGCCAGCGACGAGTCTCCGGCCCCGACGGTGCTGCGGGGGGTGATGGGCGGCGGGGTGGCCAGCCAGCCACCGTCGGCGTCGACCAGCACCGCGCCGGCGCCGCCGAGGGTGGCCAGCACCGCTCCGACTCCGCGGTCGATGAGCCGGCGGGCCGCGGCCACCACCGGCCCGGCGTCACCGCGGGACACTGCATCCTCCAGCGACTGCGCCGTCACTCCGGCCAGGCCGGCCAACTCCTCGGAATTCGGCTTCATCAGGTCGGGAGCGGCGTGCTCCAGTCGCTCGGCCAGGGCCGTCAGCGGGGCGTCGGAGGTGTCCACGGCAACCTTGCAGCCGTGCGCCTTGAGGGCGGCGACCATATCGGAGTACCAGCTGTCGGGAAGGCCGGGGGGCAGTGAACCCGACAGCACCACCCAGTGATCCGCCTTCGCCCGCTGCATCACCGCCCAGGCCAGATCCTCGGCTTCTCCCGCCTCCAGGGCGGCACCCGGCTCGTTGATCTTCGTTGTGGTGCCGTCGTTTTCGGTGATGGTGAGGTTGGTGCGCACACCCCCGGCGACGGGCACCGCATGGAAGGCCACACCCTGGGCCCGCAGTCCGGCCAGGATCGGGTCGTGTTCGCCGGCCGGCAGCACCGCGAGGGTGTCCAGCCCGGCCAGGGTCAGGGCCCGGGCCACGTTGACGCCCTTACCACCCGGCTCCGAGGACACCGACGTCACCCGGTGTACGGCGCCGCGCACCAGTTCGCCCGGCAGGGTGACCGTGCGGTCGATGCTCGGATTGGGGGTGACGGTGATGATCATGCTGCTCCCATTCATGTGGCCCCTATTCATGTGGCAACTTGTGCGACAACGACTTCCAGGCCTTCTCCGGTCAGATCGGCGCGATCGCGCCCGCTGATCCCGGCGTCCGTCACCAGTACGTCGAGGGACTGGATCGATGCGAAGCTGACGAATTCCTCCCGGCCGATTTTCGAAGAATCGGCAACCACGACAACGAAATTGGCACACCCAACCATCGCCCTCTTGACGGCGGCCTCGTCGGGATCGGGAGTGGACAGGCCGTGCCGGGCGGTGATCCCGTTGGCACCGATGAAGGCGACGTCGACACGCAGGGCGGCCAGGCTGGCCACCGCCTGATCACCGACGGTCGCCTGGGTCAGACCGCGCACCCGGCCGCCGAGCACCTGCAGGGACACCGAACCCAGACCGGCCAGCCGGGCGGCGATCGGCACCGAGTTGGTCACCACCAGCAGATCGCGATCCGGCGGAAGCAGCGTGGCCAGCCGTGCGGTGGTGGTGCCCGCGTCGAGCAGGACGGTGGCGCCGGACTGCGGGAAGAACTCTGCCGCCGCGCGGGCGACGGCCTGTTTCTGGGCGGCCCGGGTGGCCTCCCGCGCCTCGACGCTGGGCTCGACCAGGTGCAGTGCCCGGGTCGGCACCGCGCCGCCGTGCACCCGGCGCAAAACCCCGGCGCGATCGAGCACGGCGAGGTCGCGCCGCACCGTCTCGGTGGTGACGTCATACGTCAGGGCCAGTTCGGCCACCGAGGCACGGCCCTGGGTGATCACCTGCGCGGCGATCGCCTGCTGGCGCTCCTCCGGATACACGGCACCCCTCAGCCCGATGTGGTTTCACACCACATTTGTGTTGATATGTGTGGTTTTACCGCCGTCGGTGTGGGATTGTCAACGTTTTGCTCTAATCCACTGCATGACCGCCTCACAATCGACCGCTCTGCAGGGTGTCCCGGTGGTTCCGGGTGTCCGGTTCGCCCCCGTCATCAGGGCCAACCGGCTACCCGCCATCACCGAGCTGGATCGCGGCGGTGAGGTCGCCGAAACGGACAGGCCGGCCGAGGTCGCCAGATTCGGTGCCGCGGCGGCCACCGTCGCGCAAGGCTTGCGGGACCGGGCCGCGGCGGCCACCGGTGCTGCGGCCGAGGTCCTGACCGCGACCGCTCAACTGGCCCAGGACCGGGCCTGGCTGGGATCGGCGGAGAACGCCATCAAAGCCGGCAAGCCCGCGGTGCGCGCGACGGCCGATGCCGCCGCACAGTTCATCGACATGTTCACCAAGATGGGTGGGCTGATGGCCGAGCGGGTCACCGACCTCAAGGACATCCGTGACCGCGTCATCGCCGAACTCGCCGGGTTACCCGCCCCCGGCGTGCCGGAGCCGGTGGAGCCGTCGATCCTGTTCGCCGAGGATCTGGCCCCCGCCGACACCGCCGGTCTGGACCCGCACCGGATCGTGGGCCTGGCCACCTCACTCGGCGGCCCGACCAGCCACACCGCCATCATCGCCCGCCAGCTCGGCATTCCCTGCGTGGTCGCGGTGAAAGGTCTCGACGCCGTGGCGGTGGGGACGATGGTGCTGCTGGACGGCAGCCGCGGGACCATCACCGTGGACCCCGACCGGGCGGATGCTGCCGCGGCGGTCGCGACGGCCGATGTCGCGGCGGCGGCGATGGCCGGCTGGACCGGACCCGGCGCGACGGCCGACGGGCATGCGGTCTCGATCCTGGCCAATGTCGCCGATGGATCGGCCGCCCGCGCGGCGCGCCAGGCGCCGGTCGAAGGTGTTGGCCTGTTCCGCACCGAGCTGTGCTTTCTCGACGCCGATACCGAGCCGAGTGTCGAGGCGCAGGCAGCGATCTACGCCGAGGTGCTGGAAGCCTTCGCCGGTCACAAGGTGGTGATCCGCACGCTCGACGCGGGGTCGGACAAACCGCTGAAGTTCGTCAAGAGTCCGGAGGAGGAGAATCCAGCGCTGGGTGTGCGTGGTTTCCGGATCATCGAACTCGACGCCGGCCTGGTCGTCCGTCAGCTCGACGCGATCGCCGCGGCAGCGGCCCAGACCGGTAACGCGCCGTGGGTGATGGCGCCGATGATCGCCACTCCCGAGGAGGCGCGCCGCTTCGGCGAGTTGGCCCGCGAACGCGACCTGTATCCCGGCGTCATGATCGAGGTGCCGGCCGCCGCACTACTGGCCGACAAGATCCTCGAGCACGTCGAGTTCCTGTCCATCGGCACCAACGATCTGACGCAGTACACGATGGCGGCCGACCGGATGTCCTCGGATCTGGCCACGCTCACCGACCCGTGGCAGCCGGGGGTCCTGGCTCTGGTGGCCCAGACCGCCCGCGCGGGTCAGGCGACCGGCAAGCCGGTCGGGGTGTGCGGCGAGGCTGCCGCCGATCCGCTGCTGGCGTGCGTGCTGATCGGCTTCGGCGTGACATCGCTGTCGGCGGCGGCTTCGGCGGTGACGCCGGTGGGCGCCAAGCTCGCGACGGTGACCCTGCAGCAGTGCCGCGACGCCGCGGAGGCGGTGCTGGGTGCGTCCAGTCCGGCGCAGGCGCGCGCGGCGGCCCAGGACGTGCTCGGCTAAGCGGTCACCGCGTCGGCCGGTTCCATCGTCGGCCAGGTCATCTCCAGTTCGCCGATGTTGGCCGCCACGGTGACCAACGGCAGGGCCGCCCGGGCGGCGTCCGGCGTGGTGGCGGCCTCGGCGCGCAGGGTGGGCACGAACTCGTCGCTCATATCGGGCAGCGGTGCCGGTCCGTGCACCTGCTCGATCCGTGCGCACAGCGCTGCGGCGTGCTGCTCCAACACTTTTCGGGTTCGCGGGTACACCCCGGGCGGCGGCGGCACGATGTCGGCGATGATGTCGGCGACGAAGCGCAGCCGGGGGATCAGGCTGGCGGTCTCCACTTGTGCGGCGTCGACGGTCCCGTTCGTCTCGGCCAGGTACCCCCGCACGGCGTCGCCGTGGCTGCGCGCGGCCACCAGTGACTCCGCACCCAGTTC
>JBAXUD010000089.1:0-9576 GCA_037129875.1 Mycobacteriaceae bacterium | reverse complement strand
GCCCAGCAGGTCGTCCTGACCCAGCCGCAGCAGGATGCCGGCGGCCGGCAGCACCGCGATCGGCAGCATGAGGCTCTTGCCCAATCGCTGCAACTGCGCGAACCCGGGGATATTCAGCCCCGATTTCCCTTGTGCCCCTGAGGCTTTGGTGGTGCCACCCATGTTCGGACCAGCCCTTCCGTTGTTGCGGCTCGAGGGCAGCTTAGACCACAATCATCCGACGTGAGCGGCGGTTTTGGCCTCCCCGGCCGCAACTGATCTCTATCCTTGCCCTCTAGACAACCGTAAAGGAGCCCGCAGTGACCCAGACCCCGGTCTTCGCGCCCGTCGAGGGCCGCGCACTGACACTGTCCGACGTTCCCGATCCGGTCTTCTCGCAGGGCATGGTGGGCTACGGCGCGGCCATCGACCCGCCCCGCGAGGTGATCTACGCCGTCGCACCGGTGAGCGGCAAGATCCTCAAACTGCTTCCGCACGCCTACGTGATCATGACGCCCGAGAATGTCGGCGTGCTGGTGCACCTGGGCCTGGACACGGTGCAGCTGAACGGCGAAGGGTTCACCGCGCATGTCGCCCAGGGCGACACCGTCGAAGCCGGGCAGCCGGTGATCACCTACGACGTCCCGGCTATCGTGGCGGCCGGAATGAGCCCGGTGGTACCGGTGGTGGTGATGGACGAACGCGAGCCGACGAACATCGACCTCGCCGAGGCCGTCAGCACCGGTGCGCAAATAGATTGCTGCGCACATCTTTTCACGGCAAACAAGTAGAGGCGGGATCGGTGGAAGTCATCATTCTGCGCGATTCCAAAGAGATCGGCGGGGTCGCCGCCGACGCCTTTGAGGAGTTGCTCGACCGCAAGCCCGACGCGGTGCTGGGCCTGGCGACCGGTTCCTCGCCGCTGTCCATCTACGACGAATTGGCCGCCCGCTCCGAGCGGGGGCGGATCTCGTTCAAACAGGCCCGCGGCTTCACCCTCGACGAGTACGTGGGTCTGCCGGCTGACCATCCCGAGTGCTACCGCAACGTGATCGACACGGTGTTCGTCTCCCGGGTGGATTTCGCGCCCGGGGCAGTCCAGGGACCGGACGGCCTGGCCGCCGATATCCCGGCCTCATGCGCGGCCTACGACCAGGCCATCCGGGATGCCGGAGGGGTGGACCTGCAGATCCTCGGCATCGGCACCGACGGGCACATCGGTTTCAACGAGCCGGGCTCGTCGCTGGCGTCGAGGACCCGGATCAAGACGCTGACTCGCCAGACCCGGATGGACAATGCCCGCTTCTTCGACGGCGATCTGGACGCCGTGCCCACGCACTGCATCACCCAGGGCCTGGGCACCATCTCCGAAGCCCGGCACGTGCTGCTGGTGGCCACCGGCGGTGCCAAAGCCGAAGCCGTCCACCACTTGGTCGAGGGCGCGGTCACCGCGATGTGGCCGGCCAGCATCCTTCAGCACCATCCGCACGTGACGGTTCTGCTCGATGAAGCCGCGGCCCGCCGGTTGCAGCTGGCCGACTACTACCGGGAGACCTATCAGGCCAAGCCCGATTGGCAAGGCATCTAGGTGCTGCTCACCGCAGGGGAGGTGCTGACGGGCTCGGAGTTGTTGCGGCCCGGCTGGATTGAGGTCGACGGTGGAGTCATCACCGCGGTGGGGGCCGGCGCCCCCGGGCGCCCTGCCGACCTCGATCTGGGAGATGCGACGGTGGTGCCGGGATTCGTGGACACCCACGTGCACGGCGGCGGAGGCGGGAGCTTCTCCGTCGCCGAACAGACCGCCACCGCGGTCGCCCTGCACCGCCGGCACGGCACCACCACCCTGGTGGCGTCCCTGGTGACCGAGGCACCCGGTGATCTGCTGCGCCAGGTCAGCGAGCTGGCTGACCAGGTGAACGCCGGTCTGATCGCGGGCATCCATCTGGAGGGGCCGTGGCTGGCCCGCGAGCGGTGCGGAGCCCACGACCCGGCGCTGCTGCGCGATCCCGAACCTACTGAACTGCAATCGGTTTTCGACGCCGCCGCCGGCACGATCCGGATGGTGACGCTGGCACCGGAACGCACCGGCGGCCTGGCTGCCATCCGCTGGATCGTCGGCTCCGGAGCGGTGGCCGCCGTCGGGCACACCGAGGCCACCTACGCCCAGACCCGGGAGGCCATTGACGCCGGTGCAACGGTGGGCACCCACCTGTTCAATGCGATGCGCCCCATCCATCACCGCGAGCCAGGTCCGGTGATCGCGCTGCTGGAGGATCCGCGAGTCACCGTGGAGATCATCACCGACGGTGTGCACGTGGACGGCGCCCTGTACCGCCACGTCACCCGCAGTGTCGGGCCCGATCGAGTGTCGTTGGTGACCGACGCGATGGCGGCGGCTGGAATGGCCGACGGCGGCTACCGCATCGGTCCGCTCGACGTGGATGTCTCCGGCGGAGTTGCGCATCTGGCCGGCACCGACACGATTGCGGGCAGCACCGCGACGATGGACCGGTTGTTCCGGTTCGCGGTGACCCACAGCGGGTTGTCCCGGGATGAGGCGTTGCAGTCCGCGGTTCGCCAGTCGTCGATCAATCCCGCTCGGGCACTGGGCCTTTGCTGCCCCGAGCTTCGGGCCGGCGCAGCCGCCGACCTGGTTGTGCTCGACGGCGACCTTGCGGTCTCGGCGGTGATGCGCCAGGGCAGGTGGGTGTCCGAAAGCATCTCGGACGCCTAACAATCGGGTTGTGGCTCGGCATCATCGCTGGCTGCGGCACACCTACCTGTGGTCTGGTGGACAGCGATGAGTACTTCCATGTTGCGAAAAGCCGGCCTGGCCGCCGCTGCCGCCGCGGCATCTGCCGCGGTGGCCATCGGTGTGCCGCTGGCGATGGCCGCTCCCACCGCTGTCCCACCGTCGGACACCGCGGGCTACCTCGACTCCACGGCGCGGTGCACGGCACCTGATGCCGCTGTGCTCTTCGGCACCACCAAGTCCTCACGGATCGCCATCTGCAAGACCGCCGCCGGCGCATACGAATACCGCGGTGTGCGTGTCACTGACGGCGCCAAGCTGATCTCCGCTGCCGAGCAGACCTCCCCGGACACCTACGTCGTCAACAACGACGGCGTGAAGTACACCGTGACACCGACGGCACTGAGTGTGACCGCCAACGGCAACACCTTCCGCACCGAGACCTGGACGGACTTCCACGCCCCCGCGTCGCCGGCCACCGCCGCCACCGGGACGCCGACATCAAAGGCGAGCACCTCGGCGACGCCCTCAACGTCTTCGGTTCCCTCGGCCTCGTCGGCTCCCAAGACCTCGGCCGCACCGAGTTCGGCTGTGCCACCGCCGCCACCGCTCGCGGCGGAAGTGGGCGGCGGCTCTTCAGCAGGCTGACACATGGGCGGGCAGTCGGGTCACGGCGTCATGCTGCTCGACTCCGCGACCCTGGCCCAGATTCTTCCCGTGCTGCTTCTGACTGGCCATTCTGTTCCGGCTTTCGCTGTCGGAACCGGATGCCGACGAGCCCCTCTGAGGCTCATCGCTCTGGCCGTGAATACCCGCGCTCAATCCACCTTTGCGGACATCTGATCGCCGGGGCGTGCGGCAACATCACATACAAGGTGGTGTTCTCCTGGTATTGCTTTCGGTCCGGATCGTTCAGGTTCGCTCTCCGGTAGCCCAGGCTGTGGATTTTGAACTTCCCTTTCAGCGCATTGAGGTTGGCCCATAGTCGCGGTCTCGTGGGTTTGTCGGCCCATCCGTCGTACTGCAATTTGACGTCGACAACTCGGTAGCGGGTGTCGTTCGGAGTCGGGAGCGCGATCAGGCCGTCGACTTCCTTTGTCCCGACTCCGTTTCCGCCGTACTTCCGCAGGAGGTTCCCGATGAGCAGGAACGAGATGCGGTTCGGGTCCGGTGCGTCTCCGGTGCCGGCGTGACGGCGGAGCCAGCGTGAGACCACCTGCGCCCCCTGCGAGTGTGCGAATACCAGCACCTCGCCTGGCGTGGAACGCAGAAGCTCGTCGAGTGCGGTCACTCCGCGTTCAATGGAATGTGCCGCCAGGGATGCCGGGTACCTCACTTGGATGACGTTCTTCCCGGACGTCACCGATCCGCCGAAATGATGGACCATCGTGTTCCCGAACACGTTGTAGTCCAGAGGTTCGATGGTCAGCACTGTCGGGGCGGACATCTCATTCACCGGCTGTGCACGATGGCCGGCGCCTTCCACGTGCCGTCGAGCACCGACGGATCCGGCACATACATCCGCAGATAAGCACTGAAGCCGCCGAGTGGAACCTTCAGCCAGTTGGCGCCGGGATCGCCGGGATCGCAGGGCGAGAAGACGATGTCGATGGAGCCGTCAGGGCGCCGAACCAGTTCATCGGGTCGGCTGCTGCTGACGCTGTAGCGCAGATCGGCGTTGGGCACCAGGCGCCCGGCTGAGTCATACGCGGTGACCGACCAGAACGCGCCGACCGGCGGCTCCTGGCCGGGGGCGAAGTGCAGCACGTACGGGGTTCCCCAACCCTTCAGCGGCAGCAGGTTCCCGCTGAGCAGGCCCGCCGAGTACACCGCCTCTTCCGGTGTGTTGGCCACCAGACCGACCTCGGCGACACCGGCACGCAGCAGGTAATCAGTTCCGTAGTTCCCGATGTTCGCACTCGGAGTGGCCCAGCCGCGGTTCTGGAACGCCGCGACGTACTGGTTGACGGTCGCCAGCAACGGCAACAGTGCCGCGGTGGCCTTCACCGCGATGTCAGCCGCGGCACGTGAGAAGAAGCTCAGGTTGGCATCGGCCACCCGCAGCCCGGGACCAACGCCGATCTGGGCCATCTTCGCCAGGATGGGGGCGTCGACGGCCGGGGGTGGACTCAATTCCATTGCCGCACTGATGGCGTCGAGGTAGGACAGGCCGGGCTTCGGGATCGGGATCACCGGGCTGACCGGGCCACCGCTGGGAGTCAGCGAGTACTGCTTCATCAACGCGATCGCGGACTGCTGGTCGGCCTCGTCACCGGCCAGCGTGCGGCCCAGTGCCAGCATGCTGCTGTAGGGCACCAGAACGGTCTGCGCTCCGGGCACGTCGACCTGCGGGCCGCCCGACCAGGTGATTGCATACTTACCCGGACCGAATCCGGTTGTGCGCGAACCGATGTAGCCCGAAACATTCGTGTAGGGATCGGTCAGCTGGAAACTGAAGTAGCGGCTGCCCATATCTGGGACGGACAGCACCACGGGGCCGTTGCTGAGGTCGAGTTCGGCAAGCGAATAGAAGGTGTCGGTGTTCGGGCGTTTCCCGCCGCCGATCGCATTCCAGATCGGATCTACGTCGGGGTTGGCGAAACTGGTGAGCGAGTACAGGGTGTTGACCGTGCCCACGGTCTGCCGCACCCGCTGGTATTCCATCAGCGGGTAGCCGTAGATGTAGGCCTGGGCGGCGGCGATCGCCGCCTTGATCGGGCCGGGGGCCTTGGCGGCAGCGGCGGCCGCGGTGACGTCGGCCGATGAGGCCGAAGCGACAGCAGTAGCCGCAGGTGCGGTCGTGACCGGGGAGGTCGCCGCGGTCGGCACGACAATGGCGTTGCCCGTTGCAGCGGCCGCCGCGGCGCGGGTCGGTGACGGTCGCGTTGCCCGGTTGGGACGTGAAACCGGTTCGGGGACAGAGATGCTCACCGGTTCATCGGTCACCGCGGCTGGGCGGACCGCCGACGCGGGTCGCGCCGTTCGGCCGGCTCCCGGCGTACCGACATGGCCGGGGGTGGGCGTCGGAGCCGATGACGACGCTCTGTCGGCACCCACCGTGCTGCGATCGGCGCCCTTATCGGCGCCGTTATCTGCGTAGGCCGCGGCAACTCCCGGCCCGGCGACCAGGGCCGCACCCACTCCGGCGGCCACCAGGCCGGCCTGCAGCCACATGTTCTTGTTGGCAGTCATCTCGGGAACTGTCCTCGACTCGCGTTTTCAGGGAAATTCGATGTAGCGGCCCACGCCGGCCGCGGTGGCGCGGTCGAGCACCAGCGAACTGAGCGCGACGTCGTCCATCGCGATTCCCATGTTGAGGAACGCCCTGCGTCCGGTAACGGGCACCTCATACTCGCCGGAGACCACTGCTGCCAAATGCGTGTCCGGCTTGGGCAAACCGAAGAAATAGAGGATGTCGGCCACGGATTCGTACTGGCCCAGATCGTCGACGCAGTAGACCACGGCGTCGTCGAATGCCTTGGGAGACATGGCATCGTCGTAATCCACCGGCAACAGGAGCGCATTGGGGTCGGTGTTGGCGCAGTCGAGTTTCGGATCGAGCGGGACGGTGATGGTGGTGATCACCAGGTCGGCACCGGCCACCGCGTCGGCCGGGGAGGTGGCGAAGCGGGTGACCCGGTCACCGACTTTCTCCGCCAACACCTCAGCTTTGCTCTCGTTGCGGTCGTACACCGTCACGTGCGTCAGGCTGGGGTGCACCTCCAGGGCGACCTCCAGGTGGCGCTGTCCCTGCAGCCCGAAGCCGACGATCGCCAGATGCTTGGGATCCCCCGGAACATGTCGCATCGTGACCCCGGACACGCCGGGGGTGCGCATCTCGGTGATCCAGCCTCCGTCCAGCATCGCGATCGGGCGGCCGGTCTCGGGGTCGTTCATGATCATCACGCCGTAGATGTAGGGCAGGCCCTTGGCATTGTTCTGCTCGTAACCGGCGACCCACTTCAGGCCGATCCGGTCGGAACCGCCCAGATACGCCGGCATCGCGTGGATGAACGCGTCCTCACGTGAGGTGACCTTGGGTTTCGGCGGGTTCTGCACCAGGCCCGCAGCCTTCTGGCGGAACGCGTCCTCGAGGACGTCGATGATCTCCGTCCAGGTCAGTCCAAGACCCTCGAGATCGGCGCGGTTGAGGACCAGCATCTGGTTGTCGCTCATCTGGCAAACTTTAGCCGTCAGCCCGGCAGACCGGCACCTCTGAGAGGAAGTTGCCGATCACCAGCGCGGGATAGTCCTCATCCCTGGTGGCGGTTGCGGCACCAAACGCGTTCTCCGGCAACGAGCTAGTCCGCTGTTAGCCTGATCCGATGCCGTTGGCGGAGCCGCCGCACAGCCTGGCCGGGTCGCGCTTCGCCGATGTCGTCGCCGGACACTGGCCGGTGTTCGCGGTCCTGGCGGCCGTGCTGCTGGCCGTAGGTGTGGTCGGCCTGCTGCTGCGGCGTCGAACCGGTGGCGCACTGACGGCGGGTAGCACTCAGAGCACCACCGGAGGAACGGCCCAGATTGTCGGTTGGGCAACCGTATTGGTTCTGCCCCCGGTGATCTACGTGTCGATGCTGGCGGCGGGCTTCAGCGTGCAGTCATCGATCTTCGCGGCGATGCTCGGCGCCACCGTGCTGTTCTGGGTGTTCGGGCTGGTCGAGGAATTCGTGCCGGCCCTCGTCGCCGTGGTGGCCACGCTGATCATCGGACTGGCTCCGCCGGACGTGGCACTCGCCGGGTTCGCCTCCCCCAATCTGCTGCTGCTGGTCGGCGTCTACGCCCTCTCGGCGGTGATCAGTTCCTCCGGTTTGAGCTATCGGTTGATGCTGCGCCTGCTGCTGCGGCTACCCGACAAACCGGTGTGGCACCAGGTCACGCTGCTGGGTTCGGGCTACCTCGCAGAGTGGGCGGAATCCCAGGGTATTGCCCGGGTTACGGCCTACCGCTGGTTCCGTGAGGGGAAACTCCTTGTTCCCGCACGCAAGGTGGGCGGATTGATCCTGGTGGATTGCCCCGCGGCGCCATCAGAACCAGCTACCTCCGAGACTGTGGTGTACGCGCGGGTGTCGTCGGCCGATCAGAAGTCGGATCTGGACCGCCAGGTTGCCAGGGTCACGGTCTGGGCTACTGGCCAGGGGATGGCGGTGGATCGGGTGGTGACCGAGGTCGGTTCGGCACTGAACGGCCGGTGTAAGAAGTTTCTGGCGCTGCTTGGGGATCCCGCGGTGTCAACGATCGTTGTGGAACACCGGGACCGTTTCGCGCGCTTGGCAGTGGAGTACATCGAAGCCGCCTTGTCGGCCCAGGGACGCAGACTGGTCGTCGTGGACGACGCTGAGGTCGACGATGATCTGGTTCGCGATATGACCGAGATCCTGACTTCGTTCTGTGCCCGTTTGTACGGGAGACGCGCAGCGGCTAATCGCGCGCAGCGGATGATCGCCGCGGCGCAGTCGCCGTGATCGTCGAGATGCGGACCTGCGCCCAGGCGGCGAAAGTCGCCGAGGCGACTGGCGGGTGCCCATTGGCGGGCCGTCCCGGTAAGGACGGGACTGTGGCGGTGTCGCAGTGGGTGGATGTCGGCCCCGACTTCGAGGTGCACCGGGGCACGGTGGAGGCGGTGTCGACGCTGTTCTCGCTGTACTCCGGGGACGCCTGCGGTTACGCCACCGATGGTGAGTTGGGAACTTCGCTGCCCACCGGGTGGGCGACGACCGCGGCGAAGTTCGAGGTGCAGTGGCCTGCCGATCCGCAACACCGGTCGGTGATCCGGTCGCATTTCGGGGCGCGCCGGCGGGCTTTCAACTGGGCGCTGGGTCGGGTCAAAGCCGACATGGACGCCAAGAAGCTCGACCCCGAACACGTCTCGGCGGCATGGGAACTCGGGGCGCTGCGCAAAGAGTGGAACCAGGTCAAAGACCAGGTGGCCCCGTGGTGGTCGGAGAACAGCAAGGAGTGCTACGCCTCGGGGATCGCCGATGCGGTGACGGCGCTGAATAACTGGAAGTCCAGCCGCGACGGCACCCGCAGGGGAAAGCGGGTCGGGTTCCCGCGGTTCAAGTCGGTGCGTAAGGACCGCCCCCGGGTCCGCTTCACCACGGGAACGATGAGATTCGAAGACGACCGCAGAACTGTTGTGCTGCCGGTCATCGGCGCGCTGCGGTCGATGGAGAACACCCGTCGTGTTCAGCGCCATCTGGCCGCTGGCCGGGCCCGCATCCTCAACATGACGCTGTGCGAGCAGTGGGGCCGGCTGTTCGTGTCGGTCAACTACTCGGTGCGGACCCCGAATGCTGCTGCGGCCCCGAAGAACCCATCGGTGCGCGCCGGGGTGGACCTGGGACTACGCACCCTGGCCACGGTGTCGAGCATCGACACCGTTGCCGGCGAGCAGACCCTGACGGAGTACCCGAACCCGGCCCCGCTGCGGTCGTCTCTGCGTGAGCGCCGCCGGACCGGTCGACAACTTTCCCGCCGGATTCCCGGCTCCCGAGGCTGGACGTCAGCGAAAGCCAAGCTGACCCGGCTCGACCGCCGGTGCGTGCACCTGCGGCGGGAAGCCGCTCACCAGCTCACCACGGAGCTGGCGAGTGAGTACGGCCACGTCGTGATCGAGGATCTCGACGTGGCCGCCATGAAACGGGGCATGGGCCGGCGGGCTTTCCGCCGCTCTGTCTCTGATGCCGCGATGGGCTTGATCAGACCGCAACTGGTCTACAAGACCACCCGGACAGGTGCCACCCTCACGGTGGCGGATCGCTGGTTTGCGTCCAGCCAGATCCACCACGGGTGCCTCCAGGGCGACGGTTCGCCGTGCCGGCTGGAAAGCACACGGGATGCGGGAA
>JBAXUD010000088.1:0-9705 GCA_037129875.1 Mycobacteriaceae bacterium | reverse complement strand
GGTTCCGGATGGAGGACTTCTATCGGGAGCAGCGCCGCCGTTTCGGGGTGCTGATAGACGGCCCGGAAGAGGATCGGGAGCCGGTCGGCGGTCGGTGGAACCTCGACACCGAGAACCGGGAACCCCCTCCCAAAGGCAAGACGGCACTGGAGGTTCCGCCTCCGTACCGGCCAGACGAGGACGAGATCGACGCCCGGGTCCGGCGTGACCTCGACGCCATGGCGCTCGACACGGTGGGCGTCGACGGCCCGCGGCTGTTCGCGGTGACCCCGACCGAGGCCGACCACGCCCTGCGGCAGTTCATCGCCTACCGGCTGCCCGCCTTCGGCCGCTACGAGGACGCCATGCTCGGCGCCGACTGGGCCATGGCGCACTCGCTGCTGTCGGTGCCACTGAACCTCGGCGTGCTGCACCCGATGGAGGCGGTGGGTGCCGCGGAGCGGGCCTACCGCGACGGTGCGGCGCCGCTGGCGGCCGCGGAGGGATTCATCCGCCAGATCCTCGGCTGGCGCGAATACATGTGGCAGTTGTACTGGCACCTCGGACCGGCCTACGCCGATAGCAACGCCCTGGACGCCCACACCCCGCTGCCGCAATGGTGGGCCGAACTCGACGCCGACGCTGTCGACGCGGAGTGTCTGCGTCAAGCCCTGGCCGGCGTGCGGGACCGCGGCTGGGCCCACCACATCCAGCGGCTGATGGTACTGGGCAGCCACGCCCTGCAGCGCGGATATGACCCCCGCGCGCTGTCGGACTGGTTCGCCTCATCGTTCGTCGACGGTTTCGCCTGGGTCATGCCCACCAACGTGATCGGGATGAGCCAGCATGCCGACGGCGGGACCGTGGCCACCAAGCCGTACACCTCCGGCGGCGCGTACATCAGCCGGATGAGCGACCACTGCCGACAATGCCCGTTCGATCCGAAGAAGCGGCTCGGCGACGACGCCTGCCCCTTCACCGCCGGGTACTGGGCGTTCACCCACCGCCACGCCGATCTGCTGGCCGCCAACATGCGCACCGCGCGGGCGGTGTCGTCGATGAAGCGGCTGAGTGACCTTGATGCCGTGCTCGAGCAGGAACGTCACCGCCAGGCGTTCTGAAACACCACGGCAGCTGAAACACCGCGGCGCCCGGCGACGATACAACCTGCGACGAGGCCATCCGGCCCACGCTGCGCTATCTTCGAAAACGAAGACAGGAAGGTCTCTAACGTGCGAAAGCTCCTCCTCGCGGTCGGCGGTGCCCTCGGCGCCGCCTCGGCGGTCCTCGCCCTCGGCATCGGAGCGGGCCACGCCGATCCCGGCTCGGACAACAGCACGTACAACGTGGTGGGTGAGCCCTACGCCAAGGCGGTGGCGATCCTGCGCGCCCAGGGCGTGAAGGCCACCTTCGGCGGCGCGGTGGGCAGCGACGTGAAGCAAGCCCAGTGCATCGTGGCCAGCGAGAAGGTGATGTCCGCCAGCGGCGTTATTCAGCTCAGCCTCGACTGCACAGACGAGGCCCAGCCGGAGCCGGCCAGTTCAGCGGGCACTTCGTCGGGGTCCGGCACCTCGGGGGCTTCGGCCACCCAGACCGCCCGGCCTACCCCCGGCGCACCCGGTGTGGTGACCGTCGTTCCGGTCCCGGTTGGCTGACCTGCGCCATCATCCCGGTTAGAATCCACCGAAAGACTCGTCGGAGGTGGAAGATGCTGCGGCCACGCCGTTTCACCCGGGAAATCGATCCCGGTCCGGTCCAGATTCATGCGCGCAACGTGAGCTTCGACGCGTCGGAGTCCCCGCTGCACTGGATTCCGGGCCATCCGGTGGCCTCCCACATGGTGAGCCTGCTCAACGTGGTCCTGCCGGCCGCCGAACGGTGGTTCGTGGCGACCTACAACGAGGCTCTTCCCCTGGTGAAGGACGAACGGCTGGCCGAGGACATGCGCGGGTTCATCGGACAGGAGGCGGTGCACGCCGACACGCACGAGCGGGTGCTGCACCAGTTCATGGAGGCCCGCGGGGTCGACCCGCAACCGATCCTGAAACAGATCGAATACATCATCGGAAAGGTCCTGGCGCCCAGTAAGTCGGCTGACCCCAAGCGGCGCTACAACCAGCTTTGCGAGCGCCTCTGGCTGATCGCGGCGATCGAGCACTACACCGCCGTGCTCGGTGATTTCGCCCTCAACTCCGCATGGGACGACTTCGGCGCCGACCCGACGATGGTCGACCTGTTCCGCTGGCACGGCAGCGAGGAGGTCGAACATCGTTGCGTAGCCCACGACGTCGCCACCTACTTCCACGACAGCTATCTCGCGCGCATCCGCGCCATGACGATGGCTGCGACGATGATGTATGCGTTCTTCGAGCGCGCCACCTACTACCTGTGCCGCACCGACCCCGACGCCAGGATCAGCTGGTTGAAGATGGAGCGGATGCGGATGCGCGACTCCAAGCTGCGCCTGCTGCCGGAGTTCCGCAAGGTGTTCGGGAGCACCACGCTGGCCTATTTCCGTCGCGATTATTCCCCGCTGGATGTCGGATCGACCGCACAGGCAGTGGCGTATCTGGCGAGGTCCCCGGCCGCTCGCGCCGCCGGCGTCTAGATGGTGCTGCGACGCCTCCGATCGGCGCCGACCCCGCTGCTGGCCCTGGCCGACGCGACGGTCACCGGCTTGTGGGCGGTCACCGGACTTCGGCGTCCCAAACCGCCTGCCGAGCATGACTACACGCTGGCTATCAAGGTGGTGGGCAGGCAGGTGGTCGCCCACGACGAGAACGTCGTCGCCCTGACGTTCGCCGCTGCGGACTTCTCTGCCCTGCCGGCCTGGCATCCCGGGGCACATCTGGATATCCACCTACCCAGCGGCCGGATCCGCCAGTACTCGCTGTGCGGTGACCCGCACCGGTCAGGCGAATACCGCATCGCGGTTCGGCGCATCCCGGACGGGGGCGGAGGATCGGTCGAGGTGCACGACGAGCTGCCGGTCGGTTCCGTCGTGACGACCAGCGGGCCGCGAAACGCGTTCCCGCTCAGTGTTCCCGGCTACGGATCGCCGACGCGGAAGCTGCGGTTCATCGCTGGCGGCATCGGCATTACCCCCATCCTGCCGATGCTGGGAATGGCCGAACATCTCGGTGTCGACTGGTCAATGATCTACATCGGGCGCAGCGCGGACAGCATTCCGTTCCTCGATGAGGTGCGCCGGTTCGGCGACCGCATCGAGATCCGCACAGACGACGTCCGGGGAATCCCTGGCGCTGACGACCTGCTCGGCGAATGCCCCGATGGCACAACGGTGTACGCATGCGGGCCCGCCGAAATGATCACCGCGGTGCGCCAGCGCCTCGTCGGCCGCGAGAACGTGGAATTGCACTTCGAGCGGTTCGCCGCGGCGCCGGTGGTCGACGGCGAGCAGTTCACGGTGACCGTTGCGTCCACCGGAACCGACGTGTGCGTGGCGGCCGACGAAACGCTGCTGGCCGCGCTGCGCCGGGCGGACATCCCCGCTGCATACTCGTGCCAGCAGGGCTTCTGCGGCACCTGTAGGACGAAGGTGATCAAAGGTGTTGTGCAGCATAGAGATACGCTACTCACGACACCGGAACGCGACAGTGGGATGATGCTGACGTGTGTGTCTAGGGCACCATCCGGTGAGCGGTTGACGTTGGACCTCTAGCCGCTCACAGGTCCCACGCGGACGCCACCTGAGTGGCGACGTCGATGATCTTCGCCTGCTGCGATGCCGGGCTGTCGATCTCCTCGGCCACGTAGGCAGCGACGAACTTGCGGATTTCGCCGTCCACCCCGCCGATGATCCGGACGATTTCCCCTCGAAGTGATTTCGACGTCACGTGCACAGCGATGTCCGAGGGCCGCGGTTTGGCGACGTCGATGACGATCATCAACGGCTCGGCCGCCCGGGCGGTGGCCCGCAGAGCAATGTCCCCATCGACCATGAACCGCTGCTTATCCAGGCGCAGATCCACGATCAACTCGATGAGAAGAGGGATGCGCACGGCAAAGGTGATGGTGTCACCGAGATTGCGACGTACGTTGGGCTGCTGGATCTTCACCCGTGCGGTGACCTTCGCCAGCCCCGCAGGACCCTGCGCCATCGGCCCCATGGTGATGTCTCCGCCGGCGATCTCGGCGAACGCTGCGGCCACACGCTCCTCGGTAACGGCCACCTCGAAGAACAGGCGCCCGAATTCCTCGTAGGTCACGAAGTTGTGCGTGTGCATAGAGGCTTACTTTCTCATGTTTTCCCAAGCCGACGGTTGCCGTCGGAGCGCGGAACGGTAACAAATCACGCCTCAGAGTTCCAGCATCACCGTCACCGGCCCATCGTTGACCAGTTCGACGCTCATATGGGCGCCGAACTCGCCCGTCGCCACGTCGGCCCCCAGGGCCCGCAGCGCTTCGGCGAATGCACGCACCAGCGGTTCGGCAAGCGATGCCGGTGCGGCGGAATTCCATGACGGGCGGCGGCCTTTCGCCGTATTGGCATAGAGCGTGAACTGACTCACCACCAGGATCGGTGCACCGGTTTCGGCGGCGGATCGGTCTTGATCCAAAATCCTCAACGCCCAGAGCTTTTCGGCCATCTTTGCCGCGATGTCGGCCGTGTCGGTGTGGGTGACCCCGACCAGTGCGAGTAGGCCCTGGCCAACCGGCTCGATGACACCGACAACATGACCGCCGACGCTGACCGACGCCGACGTGACGCGCTGAATGAGGACTCGCATGGCGTCTCATACTGCCCCAACGTCTATGCGATGTAACTCAAATCACACAGAAGGCGCCACTGCGTCGCGGCACACAATGCCAAGGGGCTCAATCCCGAGATGAATCCGGGCTGAAACAGTTGCAGAAAATCACGTTACTGCATCGCTTGAAGCCAAACACTCTGCTAATGAACATTTTTGACGTTTCGATAGCGTCTCATTCGCAGTATTGCGTTGCAGGGTAATCTTTTTCCCCGTACCCACCTGCAGTGTTGCTGCGAAAAATGATTCACACCATTGGCTTTGGGGAAATGACACATCTGTTGTTAGCGTGATTTACATGTTTGGTATTGCAGCTTTGCTGTCGCTTCTTTCGCAGGTGTCAGGTACGCCGTACATTCCCGGTGGCGATTCGCCGGCCGGCACGGACTGTTCGGGACTCGCGTCATGGGTCGCCAATGTGGCCTCCGGCAGACCGGCTTTCGGTAGCCGGTTCAACACCGGAAACATGGAGTCGGCTCTGTTGGCACGTGGATTCCACTATGGCTCCGCGCCCGACTCCGTCGTGGTCGGATGGAACGGCGGACATGCCGCCGTCACGCTTCCCGACGGCACCCCGGTCTCCAGTGGTGAGGGCAACCACGGCGTCCGCGTCGGCGGGGGCGGCGCCTACCAGCCACAGTTCAGCCAGCACATGTATCTGCCGATGCCGGCCCAGCAGATGAACGAGACCGCTCCCCCGGCTGGCGCAGTTCCAACGGCGGACGTTCCCCCGGCCGACGCTGTGCCTGCCGAACCCGGCATGGTGGAACTCGCCGCGGCGCCTGTGCCGCCGGCGGAAGCCGCTCCTGGCCCTGTTGAGGCCCCCGCCCCGGCCGGCGTGCCCGCCCCCGAGCAGGCTCCGGCACCCGAGGAGGCTCCCGCTCCCGTGGAGGCTCCGCCATCACTGATCGCAGATGCGCCGCCCGCCGACCCGGCCATGCCGCCGCCCGCCTGACCCGCCCGGGATAATCGGACGCGGGAGGGGTTAGATAAACCCCGATAGTGCGCGGCGCGCTCACACAGTTCGGCAAGGAGCAGCTATGTCCATCATCGAAGCGGATACACCGACCCAGTTCGAGCAGGAGGTGGCCGACACTCGGCGGTATGTCGACAGCCCTCGGTTCGCGGGCATCACCCGCCTGTACACCGCACGTCAGGTCGTCGAACAGCGTGGCACGATCCCGGTGGACTACACCGTGGCCAGGGAGGCCTCGAGCGCCTTCTTTGCTCGCCTTCGCGAACTCTTCGCGCAGCGCAAGTCCATCACCACCTTCGGACCCTATACACCCGGCCAGGCCGTCACCATGAAGCGCTGCGGCATCGAGGGCATCTACCTCGGGGGCTGGGCCACCTCAGCGAAGGGCTCCACCACCGAGGACCCCGGCCCGGACCTGGCCAGCTATCCGCTGAGCCAGGTGCCCGATGAGGCGGCCGGGCTGGTGCGGGCTCTGCTGACCGCCGACCGCAACCAGCAGTACCTGCGGCTGCAGATGACCGATGAACAGCGTGCCGCCACGCCGGCTGTCGATTACCGCCCGTTCATCATCGCCGACGCCGACACCGGTCACGGCGGAGATCCCCATGTGCGCAACCTGATTCGCCGTTTTGTGGAGGCGGGCGTGACCGGTTACCACATCGAGGATCAACGGCCGGGAACCAAGAAGTGCGGACATCAGGGCGGCAAAGTGCTGGTGCCCTCCGACGAGCAGATCAAACGGCTCAACACCGCCCGCTTCCAGCTCGACATCATGAAGGTCCCGGGCATCATCGTGGCCCGCACCGACGCCGAGGCGGCCAACCTCATAGACGGTCGTGCCGACGAACGGGATCAGCCCTTCGTGCTCGGGGCCACCAACCTGGCCGTACCGCCGTACAAGTCCTGCTTCCTGGCGATGCTCCGCCGTTTCCACAGCAAGGGTGTCACCGAACTCAACGGCCACCTGCTCTACGCGCTGCCGGAAGCCGAATACGCCACGGCGGAGGCCTGGCTGGACGCCCGCGGTGTCACGGCGCTGATCGACGAGGCCGCCGTAGCGTGGACGAGGGACCGCGAGGGGTCGCTGGACGTCCTGTTCGATCGGGTCGAGTCGGAGTTCGTCGACGCCTGGCAGAACGACGCCGGCCTGGAAACGTACGGCAATGCCGTCGCCGAGGTACTGCGGTTCAAGGACAGCGAGGGCGAAGCCCTGGCAATGAAACCCGCCGACTGGCTCGAGTTCGCCAAGACCGCCTCGCTGTATGCCGCCCGGGCCAAGGCCGCCGAACTCGGTATCGACGCACCGTGGGACTGCGAACTGGCCCGGACTCCGGAGGGTTACTACCAGGTCCGCGGCGGAATCCCTTATGCGATCGCGAAATCCCTTGCTGCGGCGCCGTTCGCCGACCTGCTGTGGATGGAGACCAAGACCGCCGACCTCGCCGATGCCCGGGAGTTCGCCGAAGCGGTCCATGCCGTCTACCCGGAAAAGATGCTGGCCTACAACCTGTCCCCCTCATTCAACTGGGACACCACCGGCATGAGCGACGACGAGATGCGCGCCTTCCCTGAGGAACTGGGCAAGATGGGCTTCGTCTTCAATTTCATGACCTACGGCGGCCACCAGATAGACGGTGTGGCGTCCGAGGAGTTCGCCACCGCGCTGCGCCAGGACGGGATGCTGGCGCTGGCCCGCCTGCAGCGCAAGATGCGTATGGTCGAATCGCCCTACCGCACACCGCAGACTCTCGTCGGCGGACCCCGCAGCGACGCCGCGCTGGCCGCATCGTCCGGCCGCACGGCGACCACCAAGTCGATGGGCAAGGGTTCCACCCAGGTGCAGCACCTGGTCCAGACCGAGGTTCCCAAGAAGCTGCTGGAGGACTGGCTGGCGCTGTGGAGCGAGCATTACCAGCTCGGCGAGCGGTTGCGGGCGCAGTTGCGGCCGCGCCGGGCGGGCTCGGACGTGCTGGAACTGGCCATCTTCGGCGACAAGGACGGCGAGAAGCTCGCCGACGTGGTCTTCGACCCGATCAAGGACCGCCACGGCCGGAGCATCCTGACAGTGCGCGACCAGAACACCTACGCGGCAAAGATGCGTCAGAAGCGGTTGATGACGCTGATCCATCTGTGGCTGGTGCACCGCTTCAAGGCCGACGCGGTGTACTACGTGGCGCCCACCGAGGACAACATGTATCAAACCGAGAAGATGAAGGCACACGGCATCTTCAGCAGCGTCAACAAGGACGTCGGCGAGATCATCGTCGCTGATGTGAACCAGGCGCGGATCGCTGAACTGTTGGCGCCTGATCGCGCGGCCTTGCAGAAGCTGATCCGCAAAGAGGATTAGCCTAGAAGGGCGGCGGGTCCGCGGCCCAGCGATTCTCGTTGAGGCCGCGCTCCCACGCAATGCGTGCTGCGCGTTCGGCAGCGCGGGTCCGCTTCCGGGTGGGCATGAGCAAGGTTCGTCCCGGTGATGAACTGTCCGGTCGCCGGCCGGTGACGGTCAGTTTCTCGGTCGGTGCCGCCAGTTGCGGAAAGAACACCGAGCCGCCCGGTGTGGTGGTGTAGACGCGTCCCGACGGGGATGTCCAGATGATCGTTCCGTCACCGAATTGCTCTTCGCGCCAACCGTTTTGACCGGACCAGAAAGTCTTGAGTAAGTGGTGGGCACGGCATTTCAATGACAGATTCGACGGGTGGGTCGGCCCGCCGAGGCCGTAGGGGATGGTGTGGTCGATGTCGCAGACCTCAGCCGGCTTGTCGCAACCGGGGAATCTGCAACACAGATCGCGGGCCCGGATGAAGTCGGCCAGCGCCGCCGACGGCCGATACCGCGGCTCGGCCTTCAACTGGCTTGCCGGCACAAGTGGACGCAACCGGGCACGTGTGGCGAGTTCGCGGATCGTCGCGGCCGGCACCGCTCCGTACCCGGACAGGTAGCCCGGGGCAGTGCCGTCACCGGAGACGGTGGCCTGCTCGGCGAGTACGTGGATCACCACCTGGGCGGACTCGGCGGCGGTATCGCGGGCCGGACAGGCCGGCGAACCGCAGTCACACTGCATCGCTGATTGTCCCGCTGTCAGCGCAGCTAAGGCATCGGCGCGGCGCTGCCTCTTGGTGCGCGAGTCATCGCGGCACACCGAGGCCGCAAGTTGATCCAGGCGTCGGTCCAACGCGGCCGCGTCGGGGGCCCGCACCGCACCCCAGAATTCCGCCAGCCCGTCCCGGGTCGGTCCGATCTCGACGTGACGGTCGTCATCGGAGCTTCGTGCCACCCGCTCCGCGGCCGGGTCGAGATCACGGACCCACCAATCGACGGTTTCGGCGACTTTGCCTCTCGAGAACGCGTTCCACTGCGGGGATCTGGCGGCGAGACGGGCGTCGATCGCGGCAAGAATCTCAGGTTCGGTGATCGGACCGGTGCGGAACACCGCCACCGCGATCACCCGGAAATCCACCTCACCGCGAGCGAACACCTCGCCGAGCATCGGCAGCCGCTCGAGCAGCTCAAGTCCGTAGTTCATCTGTGAGGACGCTCTACCTCGACTGATACCCAATTCCGCGCCCACCTCGGCGGCCACGGCTTCCCAGTTGTCGATGCACCACTGCGACCGGTCGTGGACATCCACCGCGGCCATCCGCAGCTGACACAACCGGCCCGCCGCCAATAACCGGCGGGCCATGGCCACCCGCTCGTCGCGCTGGGCACCGGCCATCTCGGCCAGGAGGCCGGGTTCGTCGATTAATTCGAACATACATTCGATACTAAGGCGGACCTCCGACAAAAAGGTCGGCCATCCGTAAGGTTTCCAGGGTGCGGTTTCGCGCGTACCTTTTCGACGTCCAGGGAACGCTCCTGGACTTCTTCAACCCGGTCAGCACTGCGGTAGGCCGGTACCTGCAAGTCAATGACATCACCGACGTCGATGCCGCCGAGTTCACTCGCGCCTGGCGGGAAAACTATTTCCACAGGGT
>JBAXUD010000087.1:0-9707 GCA_037129875.1 Mycobacteriaceae bacterium | reverse complement strand
TGGGCTAAAACGGTGGCGGGTCTGCATTCACAAGCACGTCGTCTCGACTCGACCTGCCCGGACGAGGGCGGTCAGGGACGACAGTTGTGGCGAATCGACCCTTGGGAGGCGGTGGTTCAGTAGTTGTGGCAGTTGTTGACAGCTCTGCCTACCGGACCAACGGAAGAGTTCATGATGTCATCGCTGATACCCGACCACTGTTGTTGGCCGAGGGTCTGCTCCAACGCATTTACTTCTTGCTGACGCTGGCCCGAAGGAGCGGCCAGGATCACAGCAAGCCCGACCCGCAACTCTTGCTCCAGCTTTGGATCGCCGTTGATCCTGCCCCAGATCAAGGGGTCGTTCTGCTGTATCGACGACATCATCTGCTGTTCAGAGCACGTCGTGGTGTTGAGATCGTCAGCAGACGCTGGTCCTGCCACCGCAACGGCAAGAAAGGCGAGGCCAGCCGCCGTACCCACATTCACAAGCCCGCGAACACCCTTACTCATTCCGCTCATGCCAGGCATCCTATCGATGTTGGGATCAATGGGGCCCTTTCCACCGACGATACGAGTGGGAATTGCTGCCCGACTCTTTGTTACCACCAGCCGGTGGCAGCACCGATCTGGCGGCCGAGTTCCGGTGTCATGGTGCGCATGTAGGTCGCCGACAGATGGTGGGCGTCGTGGTACACCAGCACGTTGCCTTCGATGGCGCGGCAGTAGTCGGCCCGGCATACCGCATCGCTCATGTCGAGGGCCTTCATCGACGGGAACTTGTCGACGAAGTCCAGCGTCTGGTTGCGGTCTGAGAGCACCTCGGAGCGTTTGATCCCGCAGGACACCGCGTCACCGCCCTTGGCCAGACAGTCCGCCGGCATGAACGGCTTGCCGTCGCGGGTCAACCACGGAGTGTCACGCATGGCCAGCACGGGAATTCCGGCGTCGCTGAACGCTTTCCAGATACCGATGTAGGTGCCGGGCATCGTGTCGCCGGGCTTGATGTTCCACGGCCGGGTGGAGGTGGTGAACACGAAGTCCGGGCGGTCGGCGATCAGCCGGGCCATCACCCGGTCGTTCCACTGGCGGCACTTCGGGTAGGGCCGGTTGTCTCCCATCACCAGCGGAAGCGGTTCGGTGGTCAGCGGACAGCCCATCTTCAGATAGGTGACGACCTTGAAGTGGTGCTCCTTGCCCAGAGTGTCCAGGGCGGTGATCCAGTGTTCGGCGTGTGAGCCGCCGGCCAGGGCGATGGTGCGGGTCGCCGAGATGTCGCCATAGGAGCAGTTGATGACGCCGGAGTTGTCGAAATCGCTGATGCAGCCGTCGCTGGTGGACTCCGGCACGTCGTCCTGGGCCTCCAGGACGGTCGGCCGGAACGGCAGTTGTGGCACCTTCGCGTGGTCGATCAACGCCCGTGCGCCCGGGTAACTGTCGGACGCCAGCCCGGCCAACTCCTCGCCATTGGCGCGCATCACCGCCACGTGGTCGCGCCAAGTGAAGGAGGTGGCGGTCAACGTCACCGCCAGCAGCGTCACGGCGGTGCCGCCGACGATCGCCGGGCGGCGCAGCCGCGACCGCCAGGACAATCCGGCGGCCCGGACTCCGGGCGCCGGGCGGGAGCGCTGGTATCGCAGCGGCTCTTCGACGAACCGCATCGTTAGATAGGCCAGGATTCCGGAGACGAGCAGGATCACCAGGCCGTCGAGGAACTGCGCGTGCGAACCGCCGGTGTAAGCCAGCCAGAAGATCAGCAGCGGCCAGTGCCACAGGTACAGCGAGTAGGCCATCGAGCCGAGTGTCACCAGCGGCCGCACGGCCAGCAGCCGGTTGGGCGCCGGTAGCCGGTTCACGGTGGAGTTCCGGGCCCCGCGGTTGCCGCCGGCCAGGATCAGCAGCATCGCGGCGCCGACCGGCACCAGCGCCCAGGGGCCCGGGAACTGCTTGACGCCGTCGATCAACGCGCCACAGGACAGGATGGCTGCCAGACCGATCGTTGCCAGCACGGACCGCAGCCACATCGGCCAGGCGATGAAGGGGACCAGCGCGCCGGCCAGCACGCCGAGCAGCAGTTCCCACGCGCGGGCGAAGCTGTTGTAGTACGCGGTGACCTGGTCGGACTGGTGGGCGATGATCGCGTAGACGAACGACGCCACCGTCAGAACCGTCAGCAGCGCCACGAACACCGTCCGTAGCCGGTTGCTGCCCAGCCGCCGGCGCAGCAGTGCGGCGAGCCCGAAGATCAGCAGCAGGAAGCTGATATAGAACTGGCCCTGCACCGACATCGACCAGATGTGTTGCAGCGGCGACACCGCCTCGCTGGCCCGCAGGTAGTTCGACGCCGTCGCGGCCAGTTCCCAGTTCTGGTAGTAGCCCAGGCTGGCCAGGGTCTGGTCGGCGAAGGTCTCCCAGCGGGTCTGGGGCTGGATTGCGACGGTCAGCACCGCCGAAACGGCCAGCACCACCACCAGCGCCGGCAGCAGCCGGCGGGCCAGTCGCTTGATGTTCGGCCACGGCGACAGCGACGTCCCGGGCGTCAGCACCGTGCGCAGCACCGAACCACCGAAGAAGAAGCCGGACAGCGCCAAGAAGACATCCACACCGCCGGACACCCGTCCGAACCACACGTGGAAGACCGCCACCAGGGCGATAGCCACCCCGCGCAGGCCATCGAGGTCATGGCGGTACAGCGCGTCGCGGCCAACCGGGGCCGGAGCACAGGGGGTGAGGCCCGGGACGGTTGTTTCCGGCGGCCGGGTCAGGGTGAGGGTGGACATGATCGCCCGTCAATCTACCAATTCCGCAGGGCGGTCCATCTGCGGCGAAGGAGGCCCGGATGCTCGAGGGTTAGGCTGCCTCGCGTGTCGGCGTTGACCCCGCAGCAGATCAGCGCCATCGACGCCGCACACATCTGGCATCCCTACAGCGCCCTCGGCGCCGGAGCCATGGCCCCGGTGGTGGCCGTCGGGGCCAAGGGCGCCTGGCTGACGCTGAGCCGCGACGGCAGCGAAATTCGTGTGCTCGATGCGATGGCGTCGTGGTGGACCGCGGTCCACGGCCATGGCCACCCCGTGCTCGATGCCGCCATCACCCGGCAACTCGGGGTGATGAACCACGTCATGTTCGGCGGCCTGACCCACGAACCGGCGGCGCGGCTGGCCCAACTGCTCGTCGACATCACCCCGGCCGGTCTGGACACCGTGTTCTTCTCCGACTCCGGGTCGGTGAGCGTGGAGGTCGCGGTCAAGATGGCGCTGCAGTACTGGCGCAGCACCGGCCGGTGCGCCAAACACCGGCTGATGACCTGGCGCGGCGGCTATCACGGCGACACCTTCACCCCGATGAGCGTGTGTGACCCCGACGGCGGCATGCATTCGCTGTGGAGCGACGTGTTGGCGGAGCAGGTGTTCGCACCGCCGGTCCCGAGCGCCTACGACCCCGGCTACGCCGCCGCCTTCGAAGCCCAATTGATCTCGCACGCAGACGAACTCGCGGCCGTCATCGTCGAACCGGTGGTACAGGGCGCGGGCGGCATGAGATTCCACGACCCGCGCTATCTGGCCGATCTGCGGGCGATCTGCGATCGCCACGACGTGCTGCTGATCTTCGACGAGATCGCCACCGGCTTCGGCCGCACCGGGGAGATGTTCGCCGCCGACCACGCGGGCGTGACCCCGGACATCATGTGCGTCGGCAAGGCACTCACCGGCGGCTACATCACGCTGGCCGCCACCCTGTGCACCCGCGCCATTGCCGAGACCATCAGCGCAGGCGAGGCCGGTGCGCTGATGCACGGCCCGACGTTCATGGCCAACGCGCTGGCCTGTGCGGTCGCGGTGGCCTCGGTGGAACTGCTGCTCAGTCAGGACTGGCGAAGCCGTGTCGCCGAGATCAGCACCGGTCTGGCGCGGGGCCTGGAGGACGCCCGGACACTGCCCGGGGTGGCCGACGTGCGGGTCTGCGGGGCTATCGGCGTGATCGAGACCCATCGGCCCGTCGACCTGCGGACGGCCACCCCGGTCGCGCTGGACCACGGGGTCTGGCTGCGGCCGTTCCGGAACCTGATCTACGCCATGCCGCCGTTCGTGTGCACCGGTCCCGAGATCGCACAGATCACCACGGCCATGGTCGCCGTCGCGCGCTGCGCCGGCGCAGAAGGCAAGAACTAGGCTGAGTCCCGATGACTCCCGAGACCGACACCTCCCCGCTGGCCTGGCTGGACGCCGTCGAGCACCGGCGCCGCCAGGCCGGGCTGCGGCGGTCGCTGACGCCGCGGCCCGCCGTCGCCGGCGAGGTGGACCTGGCCTCCAACGACTATCTCGGCCTGGCTCGTCACCCCGAGGTGATCGAGGCCGGGGTCGCCGCGTTGCGGACCTGGGGCGCCGGATCCACCGGCTCCCGACTGGTGACCGGCAACACCGAACTGCACGAGGAGTTCGAGGCCGCACTGGCCGAATTCGTCGGGGCGACAACCGCATTGGTGTTCTCCTCCGGGTACACCGCCAATCTCGGTGCGGTGGCCAGCCTGTCCGGACCCGGGTCCCTGGTGGTTTCCGACGCCTCCGCCCACGCATCACTGGTCGATGCGTGCCGGCTGTCCCGGGCCCGGGTGGTCGTCAGTCCCCACCTGGACGCCCGCGCGGTCGAGGCGGCGCTGAGCGCCCGCGACGAAGAACGGGCTCTGGTGGTCACCGACTCCGTATTCAGTACCGACGGTGCACTTGCGCCGTTGCGCGAACTGCATGAGGTGTGCCGCAGGCATCGCGCCCTGCTGCTGGTCGACGAGGCCCACGGTCTGGGAGTGCGCGGAGCGGGCGGCCGAGGGTTGCTGCACGAACTCGGCCTCGCCGGGGCGCCGGACGTCGTGGTGACCACGACGCTGTCCAAGGCCCTGGGCAGCCAGGGTGGCGTCGTGCTCGGATCAGAGGCGGTCCGCGACCACCTGATCGACGCGGCCCGGCCGTTCATCTTCGACACCGGGTTGGCTCCGGCGTCGGTGGGTGCGGCCCTGGGGGCGCTTCGGGTGCTCGCCGACGAGCCCTGGCGCCCACAGGCGGTTCTGGCACACGCGGCCTACCTGGCTGACGTGTGCGGGGTGCCGCAACGTCCGCAGTCCGCGGTGGTGTCGGTGATCCTCGGAGATCCGGAGTCCGCGGTTACGGCCGCGGCCGCCTGCATGGCGGCGGGTGTCCGCGTGGGGTGTTTCCGGCCGCCGACCGTCCCCACCGGCACGTCGCGGCTGCGGTTGAGCGCGCGGGCGTCGTTGTCTGCCGATGATCTCGACCTCGCCGGCGAGGTGCTCACGGCAGTGCTCGGCGGCGTCCGGGGCTGATGACCGTCTTGATCATCACCGGCACCGGCACCGGTGTCGGCAAGACCATCGTCACCGCCGCGCTGGCCAGCCACGCGCGCAGCGCCGGGATCGATGTCGCGGTGTGCAAACCGGTCCAGACCGGTGCGGGCGACGATGGCACCGGCGACGACGACCTCGCCGAAGTCGGCAGGCTTGCACAGCCGGCCGAACTGGTGTCGGTGGCCCGCTATCCCGAGCCGCTGGCACCGGCCGCCGCTGCCGAGTCTGCAGGCCGCAGGCTGCCGACGGCGGGGCAGATCCTCGACGCGGTCCGCGGCGCAGACCGGCCCGGCCGGCTGACCCTGGTCGAAGGCGCCGGCGGCCTGCTGGTGGAACTCGCCGAGGGCGGACTGACTCTGCGTGATCTCGCCGACCGACTGGAAGCCCCGGTCCTGGTGGTGTGCGAAGCCGGCCTCGGCACCCTCAACCACACCGCCCTGACGCTGGAAGCCATTGAGCGCGAGCATCTTTCGTGCGCGGGTTTGGTGGTCGGCGCGTGGCCGCAAAACCCCGGGGCGGCGGAGACCTACAACCGGGGCGCTCTACAGCGGCTGGCCCCGGTGCGCGCGGTGCTGCCCGCCGGCTCGGGCGCCCTGGAGCCGGCCGACTTCGCGGCGATGAGCCGCTGCGCATTCGATCCCGACTGGGTCGCTGGGCTCATCTGAGATGGCGCACTCCATCGAGCTGCTGCTCGACACCGACAGTGACGCCGCCGTCCGGGAGCAGTGGCAGGCGCTGGCCGACGCCGGACTGCCCAGCCAGCTGCGGGTGAAGTCGGCGACCAACCGACCGCACATCACCCTCGTGGCCGCGCAACGGATCAGCGCCGACGCCGACGAGCCGCTGCGGGGACTTGCGTCGCTGCTCCCGTTGGATTGCGTGCTCGGCGCGCCGCTGGTGTTCGGCGGACCGCGGCTCACCGTGGCCCGGCTGGTCGTGCCGTCCTCGGAGCTGCTGGAGATCCACGACGAGGTCTACCGGCTGACCGTGCCGTACGTCACCGGAGAGCCGTACGCCCACTGCAGTCCCGGGCACTGGACCCCGCACGTCACCGTCGGGCGGCGCTACACCGCCGATGAGATCGGCGCCGCACTGGCAGTTGTCAACGGCAGCGGCGGGGATACCGGCGCCCGCGTGACGGGTCTGCGGCGCTGGGACAGCGACGAGCGCGTCGACCACCTGCTGGTGGGCTAACCTTTCCAGCGTGACCCAGGCAGCCGGACAGACCCTTCCCGACGTTCTTGCCCAGGCGCGCGAGCAGGTTCTCGAACGCGGTGAGGGACTCTCCCGCGACCAGGTGCTCGACGTGCTTCGGCTTCCCGAAGACCGGCTCGATAACCTGCTGGCGCTGGCTCACGAGGTGCGCATGCGTTGGTGCGGACCGGACGTCGAGGTCGAGGGGATCATCAGCCTCAAGACCGGCGGCTGCCCTGAGGACTGCCACTTCTGCGCCCAGTCCGGCCTGTTCGCCTCTCCGGTGCGCAGCGCCTGGCTGGACATCCCCAGCCTGGTCGAAGCGGCGAAGCAGACGGCCAAGACCGGCGCCACCGAGTTCTGCATCGTCGCTGCGGTGCGGGGCCCCGACGAGCGGCTCATGACCCAGGTGGCCGCCGGCATCGAAGCCATCCGCAACGAAGTCGACATCCACGTCGCCTGCTCGTTGGGCATGCTCAGCCAGGAACAGGTCGACCGGCTCGCCGGGATGGGCGTGCACCGCTACAACCACAACCTCGAGTCCGCCCGGTCGTTCTTCCCCAATGTGGTCACCACGCACACCTGGGAGGAGCGCTGGGAGACCTTGCGGATGGTCCGCGACGCCGGGATGGAGGTCTGTTGCGGCGGAATCCTGGGGATGGGCGAGACGCTGGAACAGCGCGCGGAGTTCGCTGCCGAACTGGCCGAGCTGGATCCGCACGAGGTGCCGTTGAACTTCCTCAACCCCCGCCCCGGCACGCCGTTCGGCGACCTCGAGGTGATGCCGGCCGCCGAGGCGCTCAAGGCCGTCGCCGCGTTCCGGCTGGCACTGCCGCGCACCATGCTGCGCTTCGCCGGCGGCCGGGAGATCACCCTGGGCGACCTCGGTGCCAAGCAGGGCATTCTGGGCGGTATCAACGCGGTGATCGTCGGCAACTACCTGACCACGCTGGGCCGCCCCGCCGAGGCCGACCTGGAACTGCTGGAGGATCTGCAGATGCCGATCAAGGCCCTCAACGCCAGCCTGTAGTTGAGGAGATTCAGCATGACTGATCAGCTGCCGGCCGCGGTGGGCGCAGGCGTCTACAACGTCTACACCGGTGAACCGGCCGGAGGTGACTACCCGACGGCTGCCCGGCTGGGTCTGGAGCCGCCGCGGTTCTGTGCCGAGTGCGGCCGGCGGATGGTGGTGCAGGTGCGCCCGGACGGTTGGTGGGCGCAGTGCGCACGGCATGGCCGGGTGGATTCGCAGGATCTGGAGACCCGACGATGACGGCACCGGCACCGGCATCACAGCAACCGCGCCGATCCCTTCGGTTCGCCGTGTTGAGTGTTGTTGGGGGACTTGCCGTCTGCGGCGCGGCACTCGGTGCACTGTGGGCCTGGATCGCCCCGCCGATCCACACCATCACCGCGCTGACTCGAGCCGGTGAACGAGTCGACGGCTTCCTCGGCAGGGACTCGGACCTTCTGTTCGTTGCCGCCGCCATGATGATCGGCCTGCTGAGCATGCTGGCGGTGGTCTCGGCGGTTCTGGTGTGGCAGTGGCAGCCGCACCGCGGCCCGGTGATCGTCACGGCGCTGTGGATCGGCCAGGTGGCTGCCGGAGCGACCGCGGCCGGAGTCGGTGCGGCCCTGGCGCACTGGCGCTACGGCACGGCCGATCACCAGGGCGTCGCCTTGAGTCCGGAGAACCGCGTGCACTACTTCGTGGAGGCGCCGCCGGTATTCGTCGGCCACCATCCCCTGCAGATCGCGGTGACACTGCTGCTGCCGGCCGCCCTTGCGGCGCTGGTGTACGCCTTCATGACTGTTGCCACGCCCCGCGACGACCTGGGCGCCTGGCCGGGCGAAGATCCGCTGGCCGAGGCCGCGGCGGTGTTCTGAGGTTCCTTAGAGCGGGCGGAACGGAACCCGTCCGCCGAGCATCACCCGTGCGACGATGCCGCCGAGGCGCCACATGCCGGGATAGGTGATCGGGTTGAACAGCGTCGGCCAGGTGGTCCGGACGATGTGGGCCTGCAGTGGCCGGTCGGCGAAGCGGTCGATGAGCCAGCGCAGGGTCATCGGCGCCGACATCGGGTGCAGCAGCATGTGTTCGCTGAACATGTCGCGGTGGTAGGTCACCCGCGTGCCGCCCTCGGTGTACATGTGGGCCAACTCGTCGATGTCGTCGACGGCGATGATCGAGTCGTGCACGGCCTGCACGATGAGCACCGGCGGCGTGGGCGCGGTGCGGCCGAGCCGGATCGACTCGAAGACCTCTTGCACCTCCGGCATGCTGAGCACCTGCTCCAACGGCGGGTGCACCAGATCGTCCATGTCGGCCCGGAACATCCGCACGACCGCCTGCAGGGTTGTCATCCGTTCCAGCCGCTGCAGCGTGGCACGGCCATCGACCGTGGCGTGTTCTTCGACCACCCGGCCCAGGCCCGGATAGGTCTTGGCCAGTGCCGAGATCACCAGGGCCGGCAGACCCGCGTACCGTGTGCCGTTGAGCCGCCGGAAGGTGTTGCCGAGGTTTCCGACCGGCGAACCGAGCACGGCGCCAACGATATTGAGCTCCGGGGCGTAGTCGGCATACGTCTCTGCGGCCCAGGCGCTGGCGAGCCCGCCGCCGGAGTAGCCCCACAGGCCGACCTTGCTGTCGGCGGCGAGTCCGAACGGCTCGAAACTCAGGGTGGCCCGCAGGCCGTCGAGCACCCGGTGGCCTGGCTCGCGCGGGGTGCCCCACATGCCGTCGCGGCCCTCATGGTCGGGAACCGACACGACCCATCCCTCGGCGAGTGCGGCTGCCATCAGCAGGTACTCCCACTGGGCCAGTGACCCGACCGCCTTGGCTCGCCGGCGCAGCGCGTAGGAGGGGAAGCAGCGTGACGACACGGCGTCGATGGCGCACTGATAGGACAGCACGTGGCGCGGCTGGCTGTGGCTGTGACCAGCCGGCACCAGCACGGTGGTGACGGTGGCCTCCGGCTGGCCGTTCCGGTCGGTGGTGCGGTAGAGCAGCTGGGTGGCCCGCACCTTCTGGGGAATCACACCGAGAAAGCCGAGTTGGATATCGCGGGAGCGCAGGACGGTGCCGGGGGTGGCGTGCTGGAAGCCCGCCGGCGGGTCGAAGAAGGGGTCTTTGGACGGCAGGACGGGCCGGGTGCCGCGCTGGAACTCCTGATGCGGTG
>JBAXUD010000086.1:0-9719 GCA_037129875.1 Mycobacteriaceae bacterium | reverse complement strand
CTTACCGCGCGTTGTAGTTGGGCGCTTCGACGGTCATGGTGATGTCGTGCGGGTGGCTCTCCTTGAGCCCGGCGCCAGTGATCTGGACGAACTGCGCGCGTTGCAGGTCGGCGATGGTTGCGGCCCCGGTGTAGCCCATCGCGGCCCGCAGGCCGCCGGTGAGTTGGTGGATGACGGTGGACAGCGGGCCGCGGAAGGGAACGCGGCCCTCGATTCCCTCGGGCACCAGCTTGTCCTCGGAGAGCACGTCGTCCTGGAAGTAGCGGTCCTTGGAGTAACTCCGCTGAACAGACCCAGCTTCGCCCCGGCCCTGCATGGCTCCCAGCGATCCCATGCCGCGGTAGCTCTTGAACTGCTTGCCGTTGACGAAGATCAGATCGCCCGGGGCTTCGGCCGTGCCGGCCAGCAGCGAGCCCAGCATCGCCGTCGAGGCTCCGGCAGCCAGCGCCTTGGCGATGTCGCCGGAGTACTGCAGCCCACCGTCGGCGATCACCGGCACTCCGGCGGGCGCGCAGGCGGCGGCGGCTTCCATGATCGCGGTGATCTGCGGTGCACCCACTCCGGCCACCACGCGGGTGGTGCAGATGGACCCCGGCCCGACCCCCACCTTCACGGCGTCGGCGCCGGCCTCGACCAACGCGGCGGCGGCACTGCGGGTGGCGACGTTACCGCCGACGACCTCGACCTTGTGTCCCACCTCACCTTTGACCTTGCCGACCATGTCCAGCACCATACGGTTGTGGGCGTGGGCGGTGTCGACCACAAGCACGTCCACACCGGCGTCGACGAGTGCCATGGCCCGGTCCCAGGCGTCGTTGCCGACGCCGACGGCCGCGGCGACGAGTAGCCGGCCGTCGCTGTCCTTCGTGGCGTACGGGTGCTTCTCGGTCTTGACGAAGTCCTTGACCGTGATGAGTCCGGTGAGCCGGCCGTGGCCGTCGACGATTGGCAGCTTCTCAATCTTGTTGCGGCGCAATAGACCTAGGGCGGCATCGGCGGTGACGCCTTCCTGAGCGGTGATCAACGGCGACTTGGTCATCACCTCGGCGACCCGCTTGTTCATGTCGACTTCGAAGCGCATGTCCCGGTTGGTGATGATGCCCACCAGGGCGCCGTCGCGGTCGACGACGGGAAGGCCCGAGATATGGAACTTGGCGCACATGGCGTCTACCTCGGCAAGGGTGTTCTGCGGCGAGCAGGTCACCGGGTCGGTCACCATCCCGGCTTCGGAGCGCTTGACCATCTCCACCTGGCTGGCCTGCTCGGGGATCGAGAGGTTGCGGTGCAGAACGCCCAGGCCGCCGGCCCGGGCCATCGCGATCGCCATCCGGGCCTCGGTGACGGTGTCCATGGCCGAGGAGACCAGCGGCACCCGCAGACGGATCTTCCGGGTCAGCTGGCTGGACGTGTCGGCCATGGCGGGCACCACGTCGGACGCGGCGGGCAGCAGCAGGACATCGTCGAAGGTCAGCCCCAGCATGGCGATCTTGGTGGGATCGTCCCCGCCAGTACGGACCGGGTTGCCTTCGGCAAGGGACATCGGCGCGGCCTCCATCAACGGGCGAAAACAGAACCTCATCCTATCGGCTGCCCGGACGGCGTCCCGGGGGCCGACCGTCTCGCTCCTCAACCGCCTCGTCCCGCGCTACCTGTGCTGCTCGCGTAATGTGAAGACGTGCGCGACCACCTGCCACCAGGCCTGCCGCCAGATCCGTTCGCCGACGACCCGTGTGACCCGTCGGCGGCCTTGGACGCGCTGGAGCCGGGGCAGCCGCTGGATCCCCAGGAGCGTGCGGCGGTCGAGGCCGATCTGGCCGACCTGACGGTCTACGAGGCGCTGCTGGCGCATCGGGGCATCCGCGGCCTGGTGGTGTGCTGCGACGAGTGCAACTCCGACCACTATCACGACTGGGACATGTTGCGCGCCAACCTTCTTCAGCTTCTGGTCGACGGCACTGTTCGTCCGCATGAGCCGGCCTACGATCCCGAGCCGGAAGCCTACGTCACCTGGGATTACTGCCGCGGGTACGCCGACGCCTCGATGAACGAGGCGACGTCGGATTACCTCGACGGCTCGCGCTGACCTTCGTTAACCGGCCGGAACCGGCACCAGCGTGGTGGTGACCGCTGCTGCCGGCAGCTGTTCGGGTGTCTGGGCCGGAGCGCTCTGGGCGGTCGGCGTTTCTGCACCACTAGCGGTCGCCGGGGCGGTTGCGCTCACCGTGGTTTGAGGTGCCGGCTCGGCCGCGGTGGTGCTCGCCGCCCTCGGCGCTTCAGCAGTCGTGGTCACCGGCGCCGCCGTGGTCTGCTGAGCCGAAGCCGGGTCCGCGGTGGTGGGCGTCGGAGCGGCCGTACCGGTCGTCGGCGCCGCACCGGTCGGAGTCGTCGTCTGCTGACTCTGCTGGACCGGCGAGGTGGTCGACTCCGTCGACGACGGCGGCGATGAGGCCGAAGACGACCCGCCAGGCGATTCGGACGTCGGGGTGGTCGACGCCGCCGAACTGGTGTCCGACGTCGTCGCCGTCGTGGTCCCGGACGTCGTTTCCGACGCGGTCGGCGTGGTTGACGTGGTCAGCGGCGGGGCGCCCGGCGTGCTCGTCGGCTCGACCGCCGGAACCAGCGCAGCCGCCGACGGCGGCACGGTGTAGACGACACCGGGGGGCGCGGTGGCCGCAGGATCGCGTCCGACCACTTTGGCCGACAGGTCGTTGAATTGATCGAGCAGTTCCTGCTTCTGCTGTACGTCGTCGATCGTGGCGACCTGGGTGCTCACCGCAACCAACTTGTCCTGGGCCTGTTGCCAGTCGCCCTGGGCGATGAGGTCCTGCACCTGGTTGAGTTCGGTCTTTGCGGCCAACCCGACCTGGTCATCGCGCACCTGCTTGTTTGCACCGAAGAACATCGTGCGCACCCCGTACAGCGCGTCACCCGGCCCGGCCCCGGCCACCACCGCGCCGAAACCTCCGATACACAGAACCGCGGCCGCCGCGGCGCCGACTGCGCTCAATCCGCGCCGGGAGGTACGCGGCTGGGTGGCGGTCCTCCGGTCGCGGTCCAGCCCGGGCCGTTTCTCTGCCAGGCCGGCATTCAGCGCCGCAACCGCATCGGCTTCGGCGATCAATCCGGTAGCCGGGGGCCAGCGCATCTCGTCGCGCCAGCCGCCCAGCAGGGCAGCCAGCTCCGCGTCGGCGGGATCCTGTGGGACCACCGGGCGGCCGTCAGCGAGTGCGTCGACGAAACCATCAGCGCGGCGCACGGCGTCCAGCGAGGGCTCCTGCGGCCCCATGCCGGGCCGGCCGGAGTCGGAGCGTCCAAAATCAGGCATGGTCGAACCCCGATCCCGAGATCTCCGACTTCAGCCGCGCCAGAGCGCGGTGCTGGGCCACCCGGACAGCACCAGGGGTGCTGCCGACCGCCTCAGCGGTCTCTTCCGCGGACAGTCCCACCACGATTCGAAGCGTGAGGATCTCGCGTTGTTTCTCCGGCAGCACGGCGAGCAACCGGTTCATCCGGGCGGCGGAGTCGGATTGCAGTGCCATCTGCTCGGGACCCGCCTCCGGCGAGTACCGCTCCGGCACCACCTCAGTGGGTTCAGAGCGGTTTCGGGCCGCTGCGCGATGCGCGTCGGCGACCTTGTGTGAAGCGATGCCGTACACGAAGGCCAGAAACGGGCGTCCCTGGTCCTGGTAACGCGGCAGCGCCTGGATGGCGGCCAAGCAAACCTCCTGAGCAACGTCGTCAGCGGACAGACCACTGCGTTCCGCGAAACCGATCCGGGCCCGGATATAACGGACCACGACGGGACGGATGATCTCCACTACCTCCCGGAGCGCATCCCGGCTACCGGCCACTGCCTCAGCAACGGCGGCGTCGAGACGCTCTCCTGGAATGGTCATCGACGGCGCTATCTCCAACGTTACGTATGTGGCAATTCGGACGGCTGGGCTCCAGCTAGTGACAATATCGGCCGAAGCCGTCCATCGGTGCTTAGCGCATCTTCCAATGCCCGCCGTGGCGGGTCACGAATTGGGCACTTAGCTCCCTCACCTCGCCAATGTCACCAGGACTGCGCGATGCGCTGCCGATATCGGACAACAGGCAGGCCAGTGCCCAACGAAGCGGCGCCAGTTGGTAGGTCTCGGTGTCGGCAAGCGCGGCGTCCGCCACGGTTCGCGAGCCGGCCAGGTCACCGGCGCTGCACAACGCCGCTGCGAGCACGACATCACTCTTGACGCGGTGGCGGCGCAACGATGGGAGGGCCTCGTGGGCCAACTCGACCCCTCGCCGCGCGTGTTGCATCGCGTCGGGGCCATCACCGCCGGCCATCGCCAGCTCGGCGCGAACCCACGCCAGCCGGATTTCCAGCCGCGGCTCATCGGCATTGCGCGCCAGGCCGACGGCGCGTTCCAGCAATGCCGCCGAGGTCGCCAGCCGGCCCACCCCCAGGGCATCTGCCGCCAGTCCGATCAACGCGTCCGCCCCGGCCCCCGGGTCGGTGCCGGCAGCCGCCAAGGCCCGACCATCCCAGTCGTGGGCGCGCCAGTGCCAGCCCAGTTGGCGCAGAAAAGATCCATAGGCACTGCGCCCCAACGAACGCCAACGTCCGGCCGACTCGTTGTGAATCAATCCCGCTAGGTCAGCCCGGGCCGCGGCATATCGACCCTGGCCACCGGCCGCCACGGCGCGCAACCAGAGCTCCTGCGGACTGCGGGCTTCGGGCAGCGGCCACTGGTCCGGGCGTTCGCCGAAGGCGGCGGCGGCCGCGGAGGAGGACATCGGCGCGACGGTACCAATATTGATCAATATTGCAGGGTTAAGAGTTTGTGGTCGCCTTGTTACGGCCATGTCAACTCTGGCTGTGAGGGACCCGCTTTCGACAGTCTCCGCGACAACCGTCCTGCGTAATCCAAATGTGACCGGACCTAAAGATGAACGCGACGTAAATTCCTGTCCTGCAGCTATGCGCCGGCCCTCGGGCGCGCCTATTGACGCGGTTTCCGCGCCCCTCCTAGCGTGGGGAGGCGAGTGGTCACCGGCGACTGCGTTTCGATAATCGTCCGCAACTCATAAGTGCGACACCCGCACGGAGACAGAGGATTTCATATGTTACAGCCGCAGCAGCTACCAGGACCGAATGCAGATTTGTGGGATTGGCAGATGCACGGCAGCTGCCGGGGCATCGAATCGTCGGTGTTCTTCCATCCCGACGGGGAGCGTGGCCGCGCCCGCGCCCAGCGGGAATTGCGGGCCAAGCAGCTGTGCCGGCAGTGCCCGGTGATCACCCAGTGCCGCAGCCACGCACTCAAGGTCGGCGAGCCCTACGGGATCTGGGGTGGGTTGAGCGAGTCTGATCGTGAATTGCTGCTCAAGAACGGTTTGCGCCGCCGCACCGCCTGATTCCGAGGGAGATTCTCCGCAGTACGAATCCGGCGTAGCCGTGCGCGACCCTGACCCGATCGGGGCTCGGCTGCGCCGGCTTTCAACCTGTCGGGTCGGCAACGAGGACGTCTCGATCGCCATCTGGAAGAGCCGGGGGCAAATGCCGGACTGGACCCGCTCGCGCGCAGTGCTCGGCCGCCAATTCGCGGACTCGCTCGGCAGCAGCCCGGTCTAGCTGGGCTATTGAGCCATCGGCATATCGCTGGCGGTCGTGTCATTGCCGGTTCCGCAGCGGTTGCGCAGGTCTGCCAGCGGCTGTCGGATCGCTCGGATCTCGGCCTTGGTCTGCGGGCGGGCGTCCAGATAGTCCTGCACCTCATTGAGCACCTGATCGCGCGGCTGGCCCTTGAGGTTGGTGACGAACTCGTTGACGTCAGGGTGGGTGAACAGGTAGGCCGAGGTCGCCGCGGAGACGCCGGCTGCCACACCGGCCATGTCGGCTGCCGTGCAGTTGGGAGGCTCGGCCAGAGCCGAAGGTGCCAGGGCCAGCACCGACGCGGTGATGGCACCGGCTCCCAGGACGCCGGATAGTGCGTGACGGACCGAACCGCGGCTGAATGCCATGTCGGACTCCTCCTTTTGCTGATCGGTCAACGGCTACCGCGGCTGGGGCCTGTTGCCCCCACCGAAGTTCGGAAGGTCGAAGATAATCCCCGGGTTGTAGTCGTCGTAGTAATCGCAGCCCGGGTTGCCGTAGCAGGGGTAGGGGTTGAAGGTGGGCACGCTTGTGGGCGCACCCGAACTGCCCTTGACGGTTCCGCTGGCGCACAGCGTGCTCCCCGTGACGGTGTTGCAATCAGCACCCGCCGTCGGGGCGACCGCAATACCCAGCGCTGTCGCGGCGACCGCGAGAACCGGGACCAAGCCGAGTGGTCTCACGTGCACGACGGCACCCTTCTGTCTGCTGCGCTTTTGAAGAGCTAACCACGAGAGATCCACCGGCGGGACCGAGGACGGGTGAATCCGGCGATTCACGAGGATCTAGAAACCCTTCCCTAAACCGCCGGGCATCGAAGTGTGCTGCGCCGTCAACCCGGCGGTGCGACGCTCATCGAACCGAGGTAATACGTTTCGCGCCCGGTCGGGTAACCCCCACCGTCGGTGGCAATGTGAACGTGGTCGAAGTGATTGGCGGTCTCGTTGCCGTAGTCGGCCGTCCAACTCGGCGCTCCGATGCCCGGGTAGAAGCCCTGCCTCCAGATCACGTGCAGCACACCCCACCGTTTCGCATTCGCCAAGGCGAAGCCGGCGATCTGGTTACCCAGCTCGATGCCCTCCGGGGAGTGGTAGTTGGGGATCATCACGTCGATGGCCAACCCCTCGGGGTGCCATCTCAACGCATCCTGCCGGAAGCCGCCGATCGTCTTGATGTCCAGAAACATCATGCTGATGGCGCGGGCCGCCCAAATGGTGTGGACCTGCAATCCGGCCTCCGACGCAAGGCCGGGGGGTAGAGCCACCTGGAAGTCCTGCGCCGCGACGGGCGCGTTGGCTGCCAACCACTCCGCTTCGGCGGAGTTCGCGACGGACGGGGTGCCGGCCGCCACGGGTACCGGACCGGGCGGCATCGCTGCGGTCGGGGGCGCCGCCGCCGCCGCGGCCGCCGGGACCGCTACGGGCGCCGATGTGGGTGTCTTTTCCTTGCCTTGCACGTAGAACATGGCCGCAGCGACGACGACCGATGCCACGGCGGCTAACAGCCGTCCAGCGGAACTCGCCCTCGCCATGAGATGGAACCTTACTGCGAGACCAGGTTGCTTATCGGCGAGCGTGGCGATCAACGGGCTTTCTCGGGTACCGCTCGGCTATGCGGGAGCGACCTTATGCACAGCACTCACAGCTCATTTTGGGGGTGGCTGCGAGGTTCGCGATGTGGTCGCGGGATGCACTGATCGCATCCAAGGCTTCCATGACCACCGTTTGGTCGGGGTGATCCTTCATTGTCAGCTCAAGCAGGCGCAGCGTCTGAAGAAGTCGGACGTCGGACACGTGTAGTGCGAACTCCTGGTTCATTTAACCTCCGTTCTGCGGTCAGGTTACGCCGACTTGACGAAAGTCCCCGGTATTGGCGACGTGGGTCTCGGAAACGCCAAGTCGCCCATAGCGGATTGGGGCACAACACATTTAAGTAACGAAAGGAGCGGCCGGTGGCTGTGAGGACGGCACCTGAGCCCATTGAACACCGGAGGGACAGATTTGCGAATCGCGCCGATACGAAGGAAGGGGCACACCGTTGTGGTGTGCCCCTTCCCTGTTCCAGCTGCTAGTGAGAGTGCCCGTGGTGGCCGTGGCCGCTCTCATCCTGATCGACCGGCTTCTCAACAATGGCGGTCTCGGTCGTCAGCAACATGCGCGCCACCGAGGCGGCGTTGACCACTGCCGAGCGGGTCACCTTGACCGGGTCGATGATGCCCTCGGCAACCAGGTCGCCGTAGGTCAACGTCGCCGCGTTGAAGCCCTGGCCGGCCGGCAACTCGCTGACCTTGTGGACCACGACAGCCCCATCCAGGCCGGCGTTGGCGGCAATCCAGTAGAGCGGCGCCGACAGCGCGTCGGAGAATACCTCCACGCCCAGCGCTTCATCGCCGGACAGGCTGTCGCGCAACGGCTTTAGTGCGGCACGCGCCTGCACCAAGGCGCTGCCCCCACCGGCGACGATGCCTTCCTCCACCGCGGCCTTGGCCGCTGCCACCGCGTCCTCGACACGGTGCTTGCGCTCCTTGAGAGCGGTCTCGGTGGCCGCGCCGACCTTGATGACCGCCACACCGCCGGCGAGCTTGGCAACCCGCTCCTGCAGCTTCTCGCGATCCCAGTCGGAATCACTGTTCTCGACCTCGCCCTTGAGCTGCTTGACCCGGTCGGCGATGGCCTCGTGGGTTCCGCCGCCCTCGACGATCACCGTGGCGTCCTTGCTGACGACCACGCGGCGAGCCGAGCCCAGCACCTCAAGGCCCACCTCACGCAGCAGCAGGCCCACATCGGGGTTGACCACCTGGCCGCCGGTGACGATGGCCAGGTCCTCCAGGAACGCCTTGCGGCGATCACCGAAGAACGGCGCCTTCACCGCGACGGCCTTGAGCGTCTTGCGAATGGCGTTGACCACCAACGTGGACAGCGCCTCACCCTCGACGTCCTCGGCGACGATCAGCAGCGGTTTGCCGGCCTCGGCCACCTTCTCCAGCAAGGGGAGCAAGTCGGGCAGCGAACTGACCTTGTCGCGGTGCAACAGCACCAGGGCATCCTCGAGGATCGCCTCCTGCAGATCGAAGTCGGTGATGAAGTAGGCGGAAATGAAGCCCTTGTCGAACCCGACACCCTCGGTGATCTCCAACTCGGTTTCCATCGTCGAGGACTCCTCGATGCTCACCACACCGTCGGCGCCGACCCTGGTCATCGCCTCGCCGACCATTTCGCCGACCTCCGCATCGCGCGAGGACACCGTGGCGACCTGGGCGATGCCGGTCTTGCCGGACACCGGCTTCGCGGCGGCCAGTAACGCCTCGCAGACCGCGTCGGCGGCCTTTGCGATACCCAATCCGAGCGACATGGGGTTGGCGCCGGCCGCGACGTTGCGCAGACCGTTGTGAATGATCGCCTGCGCCAGCACGGTGGCAGTGGTGGTGCCGTCGCCGGCCACGTCGTTGGTCTTGGTCGCCACCGACTTCACCAGCTGCGCGCCGAGGTTCTCGAACGGATCCTCGAGGTCGATCTCACGGGCGATGGTCACACCGTCGTTGGTGACTGTCGGTCCGCCGAATGCCTTGGCCAGCACCACATGCCGGCCACGCGGGCCCAGGGTGACCCGGACTGCGTTGGCGAGTTTGTCGACGCCGGCCTCCATGGCGCGGCGGGCGGTCTCGTTGTATTCGATCTGCTTGCTCATACTGTCCTGTCCTCCAAAGAGTTCCGCCCCGGAAACTGCCCGCGCCAGGCACGGGAGTTTCCGGGGCGGTTTACCGGCTTCTACTTGTTAACGACCGCCAGCACGTCGCGGGCGGACAGGATCAGGTACTCCTCGCCGTTGTACTTGATCTCGGTGCCGCCGTACTTGCTGTAGATGACGGTGTCACCCTCGGCGACGTCCAGCGGGATTCGCTTCTCGCCGTCCTCGTCCCACCGGCCGGGGCCGACGGCGACGACGGTGCCTTCCTGAGGCTTTTCCTTGGCGGTATCCGGGATGACCAGACCCGACGCAGTCGTCGTCTCGGCCTCGTTGGCCTGAACGAGGATCTTGTCCTCGAGGGGCCTGATGTTCACGCTCGCCACGTGGTCCTCCACTA